>CANBYN010000128.1 GCA_947373615.1 Burkholderiaceae bacterium
GGGCTTAATTTTGTTACCAGCTACTTGGTTTGCGCTCATATTCTTACGCGATCTAGGTTTAGTATTTTTGCTCAGCAGTATGGCTTTAGTCTGGGTTGCTGATATTGGGGCTTACTTTGTGGGTAAAGCCTTTGGTAAGCACAAGCTTGCAGTGCAGATTAGCCCAGGAAAATCAATTGAGGGTGCGCTTGGTGGTTTGGTGTTTTGTTATGTATATGCGCTCCTATGCGTAATCTACTTGCCGTTTGAGGCTACTTTATTTGGCGCTTGGGCGATTCGATTTGGTTGGGTGCCAATGCTCTTAATGGTTACCGTGCTGACAGCATTTAGTATTTTTGGAGACTTGTTTGAGTCGCAACTCAAGCGCTTGGCAGGTGTTAAAGATAGTAGTTTCTTATTGCCAGGACATGGCGGTGTATTGGATCGCGTGGATGCATTGATTCCCACCATGCCTATAGCAGCCTTGCTAGCGGGATTGGTGTGATGTCCGTAAGGCACGTTGCGATTCTGGGGTCGACAGGATCTATTGGAGTCAACACGCTTGATGTTATTCGTGCGCACCCTGATCGTTTTAAAGTAACGGCACTCACTGCAGGAAAGCAAGTGGAGCGACTAGCTGAACAATGCGCTGAATTTAATCCTGCCATTGCTGTTGTATCAGATGCTGATAGCGCCACTCGACTAAGTAAGTTGCTACTCGACAAAAAAATCAACACGCAAGTTTTACATGGCCCAGATGCATTGGTGGTTGCTATTACCGAATCCAATTGCGATACGGTGATGGCTGCAATAGTTGGTGCAGCCGGTTTAGTTCCAACATTGGCCGCTGCGAAAGCAGGAAAGCGAGTGTTGCTTGCCAATAAAGAAGCTTTGGTAATGTCTGGCAACTTGTTTATGCAAGCAATGAAGGATGGTGGCGGTGAGTTGCTGCCAATTGATAGCGAACATAATGCGATCTTTCAATGTTTGCCCGGTCAATTTTCAAAAAATCCAAATCCAAGTTTAGGTGTCGAAGAGCTTTGGTTAACAGCCTCGGGTGGCCCATTTAGAAATAAGCCGATTGAGGAACTGGCGGCTATTACTCCAGAGCAAGCATGCGCCCATCCTAACTGGGTGATGGGTCGAAAGATCTCAGTTGATTCTGCAACGATGATGAATAAAGGGCTCGAAGTGATTGAGGCCTTTTGGTTATTTGGATTGCCTCTTGAAAAAATTAAAGTATTGATTCATCCGCAAAGCGTAGTGCATTCAATGGTGCGTTATCGCGATGGCTCCGTCCTTGCACAGTTGGGTCAACCTGATATGCGCACTCCGATTGCCTATGGCCTAGCTTGGCCTGAACGCATTGAAGCCGGGGTTGATCCCTTAAGCTTAACTCAGCTAGCTACATTGAGTTTTTCTGAACCAGATTTATTGCGCTTTCCTTGCCTGTCTTTGGCATTCTATGCAGCAAGAGCTGGGGGGAATGCGCCTACGGTATTAAATGCAGCCAATGAAATTGCAGTTGCTGCATTTTTAGACCACGGTTTGCCATATTTACAAATCCCTGTTGTGGTCGAAAAAACATTAAATGCAATATCGGTTGCGGGAGCAGACTCAATCGAACTGATTTTGGATACTGATATGCGTGCCCGATTACTTGCAAAGGAATTTATTTGCAAGCTCTGATAACTCTTGGAGCATTTGTCATCACTCTTGGGCTGCTTGTTAGCTTTCATGAGTTTGGACATTTTTTGGCGGCTCGTTGCTGCGGGGTACGTGTCCTGAGGTTTGCGGTGGGATTTGGCAAACCCCTTTTTACTTATCGAGCTAGTAACAAAACGGAGTGGGTATTGGCGTCCATTCCTCTAGGGGGTTACGTCAAGCTTTTAGATGGTCGCGATAAGCAACAAAAAATTTCTCCTGCAGATGAATCTGAGTCTTTTGATAGGAAACCGCTCTGGCAACGATCCATCATCGTTGCCGCAGGCCCAATCGCCAACTTTTTCCTAGCAATTACCTTGTTTGCCTTGATTTATATTTCTGGGGCTCCTCAGCTACCTGCGGTATTACAAAGCCCTCCAGCAAGCTCTCTCGCCGCAAAATTGGGGGTCATAGAAGGGGATCGTGTAGTGGGTTGGCAAACCTTGGAGGCTAATGGGGATTTTGGGAGTATTTCTGGTGAATTTAAGCCAGTTTCAAGCTGGAACAGCTTGCGTTGGCATTTACTAGACGCCCTTACTAGTGGCGCAGGGTTTTCGCTTGAGATGGAGTCACCCTCTGGCAGTCGATTTGCAAAAACCTTTTTGGCAGAAGATTTACCTAAGTTAAGTCCAGAAAAGGACTCCATGCTGGAGCTTGGGGTTTTGCCTACCCCCATGCCATTGTCTAGCTGGCCAGAAATGCGGTTAAACCCTTGGAATGCCACGTTTTTCGCCGCCCAAAGGGTTTGGATTATTACCAAGGTTTCAACCCGGCTAATGGTCGGTATTTTTACTGGCGCAACCTCAGTAAAGCAGCTCGGAGGCCCTCTTAGCATTGCTGATATGGCCGGTAAGTCGGCTCAGGTGGGCTGGCAGCCTTTTTTGGCATTTTTGGCTCTCATGAGTATAAGTATTGGTTTACTCAATTTAGTCCCTTTTCCCATGCTTGATGGGGGTCAGCTACTGTATGATGCATGGGAGTTAGTTGCTGGTAAGCGAATATCGATCTCAATACAAGAGCAGCTCCAAAAAGTGGGCTTCTTTTTACTGATTTTTATATCATTGCTGGCCTTGTTTAACGATTTACAACGCTATTTTTCGCCTTGAATTTTTTGACCTCCCCATTCCGTTTTTCAGCCCGTTTAATCGCTCAGCTAATTCTCTTCTTTGCCGTTGGTTTTAGCTTGAATGCATATGCTGCAGATTCTTTTGTGGTGAAGGATATTCGGGTTGAGGGATTGCAGCGTGTAGAGCCTGGAACAGTTTTTAGTTACCTCCCAGTGCAAGTTGGCGATACGTTTACCGATGAAAAGAGTGCTGAATCGATTAAAGCTTTGTATAGCACCGGCTTTTTTAGAGATGTCCAAATCCAAGCACAAGGTAGCGTTCTGATTGTGATCGTCGATGAGCGGCCCACGATTTCACGTATCGAATTCACAGGGATGAAAGAGTTTGATCCTGAGATTGTCCGCAAATCTTTGAAGGTAGTTGGTGTAGCTGAAGCCCGTTTCTATGACAAGGCTTTAATCGATAAGGCTGAACAAGAATTAAAACGTCAATATGTAGGCAAAGGGATGTATGCGGCAGAGGTAGTGGCTACCGTTACTCCAATAGAACGCAATCAAGTCGCTGTTTATTTCAATATAGATGAAGGCCCTGTCGCCAAGATTCAAGAAATTAATTTTATTGGTAACGAAGCCTTTAGCGAGGGCACTCTAAAGAGCGAGATGCAGTTAAAGACTGGTGGATGGTTGTCTTGGTATAGCAAAGACAATTTGTACTCTAAACAAAAGCTAACCGCTGACCTAGAAACAATTCGTTCGTATTACTTAAATCGCGGCTATCTTGAATTTGTTATTGAATCTACACAGGTTTCAATTACTCCTGATAAAAAAGGTATTTTTCTCACTATTAGCATTCGCGAAGGTGAAAAATTTACCGTAAAAAATGTCCGCTTAGCAGGAGAGACGCTTGGTAAAGAAGCTGAGTTAATGAGTTTAGTCGTGCTGAAACCAGGCGACACTTTTTCTTCAGCCCGTTTAACTGAGAGCACCAAAGCAATTGCTGAGATATTGGGATCTTATGGGTATGCGTTTGCAACGATTAACCCGCAACCAGATATTCGTCGTGAATTAGCTGAAGTGGATCTCACTTTGGTGATTGATCCTGGTAGACGAATTTATGTTCGTCAGGTAGCCATTAGCGGAAATGCAAAAACGCGAGATGTGGTAATTCGTCGTGAGATGCGCCAGTTCGAAAGTTCATGGTTTGATAGCGACAAGATTGAATTATCTAAGAAGCGTCTTGGTCGCTTGGGTTACTTTACAGAGACCGATATCGCGACTGAAGATGTTCCAGGATCTCCTGACCAAGTGGATGTGAATGTTAAGGTGACTGAGAAGCCCACAGGGGCAGTTACTGTCGGCGCAGGTTTTTCTTCAACGGAAAAATTAATTCTATCTGCTGGTGTTAATCAAGATAACGCCTTTGGTACAGGCACTGCAATTGGACTGAACGCATCCGTAGGCAAAATTAACCAGAACTTGACTTTGTCTAATTACGATCCATACTTTACTGAAGATGGTATTAGTCGCTATACCGATTTGTACTATCGCTCATCAAAGCCGCTTTACTACGTAGGCGATCCTGATTATCAAATTAAATCGATTGGCTCCAACATTAAATTTGGCGTTCCTTACACTGAAGTAGATCGTGTTTTCTTTGGTACTGGTGTTGAGGCATTCCAGATCAACACCACATCTAATACGCCTATTCCATATTTAACTTATGCGCAAAGTTATGGAGTGGCTGCGCCGGGATATCCAGCAACCTTAAATACGTATAACGTGCCGGTTACTGTTGGTTGGTCTCGGGATGGTCGCGACAGCGCACTCATTCCATCTGAGGGTTCCTTGCAACAACTTACTGGTGAGGTTGGCACCCCTGCGGGCAATATGACTTTTTACCGTGTTTATGGTCAATATCAGAAGTACCATTCATTCTCGAAGGGCAATATTCTTTCCTTCAATGGTGAGGTTGGCTATGGAGAGGCTTATGGAAATAACCCCTTCCCAATTACCAAAAACTACTACGTGGGTGGCATTGGCTCTGTACGTGGCTATTCACCTGGATCACTGGGACCTCAGTACTACAATACCGCTATTAATGCCTACCAACCAACTGGCGGTCAATCTAAAATCGTGACGAACATTGAATATACCGTTCCTGTTCCAGGATCTGGGACTGACAAGACTTTGCGGATGTTTACCTTTGTGGACGGCGGTAATGCCTTTGGTACAAACCTAAACTTAGTCTTAAGGTACTCTTATGGCTTGGGTATATCATGGATCTCACCATTAGGCCCACTAAAATTCAGCTATGGTATTCCGATCAAGTCACAACCTACGGATAATATCCAGCGCTTGCAATTCCAAGTGGGTACGGCGTTTTAATTGTTTAAGGAAAGTTTTATGAAGCTATATCAATCTCCAATATGGATTCAAATTAGTTTGGCTGCTTTACTGGTTGCTGTTACGGCACCACAAGTAATGGCCCAAGATGCCGGCACTCGTGTGGCGGTGGTGAACTCAGAAAAAGTATTTAATGAGTCCAACTTGGCAAAAGCCATGCAAACCCGTTTGCAGAATGACTTTACAAAACGTCAAAATGATTTGCGTGATAGCGCTCAAAAAATTAAAACAGCAGCAGAAAAACTCGATCGCGACGGAGCGGTGATGAACGAAGCGGAGCGTGTCCGTCGTCAACGCGAGTTAGCAGATCAAGATCGCGAGCTTCAACGCAAGCAACGTGAATTTACTGAAGACCTCAATCAGCGAACATTTGAAGAGCGTGCAAAGATTGCTGAAAAAGCAAACTTAGTTCTAAAGCAAATCGCTGAGCAAAGAAAAATAGATGTCATCGTTCAAGAGGCGGCTTACGTCAGCCCAAAGTCTGATATTACTGACGATGTCATCAAGGCTTTAAATAGTCTGAAGTAAGCTTTATGTCAACCGCCATTGAGCTGGCCGAACGGTTTCAAGCAAGCTTGGTGGGAGTAGCTTCACACGATTTTGTTGGTCTTGCTCCCTTGGAGCGTGCCAAATCTGATCAAATCTCTTTTCTCTCAAATCCTCTTTACAGACAACAGGCTAGCAATAGTGCTGC
>CANBYN010000129.1 GCA_947373615.1 Burkholderiaceae bacterium
TCTCTCAAGTGATCGATGCCTTATCAAAAGCGAATGACAATACTGGCGGCGGCGTGCTCCCGAGTGGGGAGCAGCAATTTGTAGTGCGTGGTGTAGGCCTTCTTAAAAACATTGCTGATATTAAACAAGTTGTTGTGGCTGTAAATAAAGGAATTCCTGTACGCATTGGTGATATTGCCACCGTAGTTATTGGGAATGCTCCTCGTTTAGGATTATTTCAATTTGACGAAAACCCAGATTCAGTTGAGGGTATCGTATATTTACGTCGAGGTGAAAATGCCTCTGAAGTATTGGCTCGAGTACGTGAAAAAATTACTAATATCAATAACCACATCTTGCCGCCTGGCATTCAGGTAAAGCCTTTCTATGATCGTCAGGTATTACTAGATATTACAGTAGGCACTGTGAAGCACACCATGTTCTTTGGCATCACAATGGTGTTAGTGCTGCTCTATATTTTCTTGGGTAACTTACGGGCTGCGGCTGTAGTTGCGGCGGTCATTCCATTAGCGCTGTGTTTCTCTTTCATCATGATGTACATCTTCAATGTGCCAGCGAATTTGATTTCATTGGGAGCCATTGACTTCGGTGTAATTGTGGATGCAGCCGTAATCATTATGGAAAATGTAATGCGCCATATGGAAGAGGGCGGTAAGCGAGTAAACCAAAGCATTATCTTGGCAACAGGCGAGGTGCAACGTGCGATGGTGTACTCCACCAGCATCATCATCGTGGCTTACTCACCGTTATTTTTGATGGGCGGTGTTGAAGGTATCATTTTTAAACCTATGGCCTTTACGATGGGCTTTGCATTGGTGGCCTCGATTATTTTGAGTTTAACCTTTCTGCCGGCATCAATGTCTTATGTGTTCGGGAGTGATTTTCATCATGCGCCTCCCAAATTTATTACTTGGATATTAGAGCGCTATCGTCCCTTGCTACGTAAGTGGATGGATCACCCGCGTCATATCATTACCGTATCCATTTTTATCTTAGGAGTGACTTTATTAAGTGCGTCAAGACTAGGAACTGCATTCTTGCCAACCTTGGAAGAAAATAATATTTGGCTACGCGTGACTTTGCCTAATACGGTAGATTTGGATTACTCTATTAAAGTAGCCAATCAATTGCGCGAGACTTTCTTAAAGCAACCTGAATTGGAAAGGGTTGCCGTTCAGATTGGCCGTCCAGATGATGGCACTGACTCAACCGGCGTCTTTAATCAAGAGTATGGTCTCTACTTGAAGTCGCCTGAAGATATGCCAAAAGGGACAAGTAAACCACTCTTGCTACAGCATTTGCAGGCTGAGCTAGATAAAATTCCAGGCATCAATTACAGTTTCTCTCAATATATTCAAGATAACGTTAATGAGGCGCTATCCGGTGTTAAGGGTGAAAACTCAGTTAAGATTTTTGGCGCTGATTTAGATGTCTTGGCGCAAAAAGCTCGCGAAGTGGTCGCTCAATTGAAAAAAGTGCGCGGCATTGAGGATGAAAATATTCTTAAGGAACTTGGACAGCCCACATTGAATGTTCAAATTGATCGCGAAAAGGCGGCGCGATATGGCGTTAACGTGAGTGATATTCAAATGGTGGTTGCTAATTCAATTGGTGGCGCACCAGTGAGCAACTTCTTGGAAGATGAAAAAACATTTGGTATTGCTGTTCGCTTAAATGAGGCCAGCAGAAATGATATCCCAGATGTGTCCAATTTATTAATTGATACGCCTAATGGTCAAAAGGTTCCTTTAGGAATGGTGGCTAATGTACGCTTAACTGATGGCCCTTTCTTTATTTATCGTGAAGCTGGTAAGCGTTATATTGCTGTCATTTTTAGTGTTCGCGATCGAGATTTAGGCAGTGCAGTTGAGGATGCAAAATATTTGGTAGAAACGAATGTAGCTCTACCAACTAATTATTCAATTGCATGGGATGGTCAGTTCAATCAAATGAAAGCAGCCCAGCAAAAATTGATGGTAATTATTCCATTAACGCTTGTGGCCATCTTCTTGTTACTTGTTACCGCCTTAGGTAATTTCCGTGATGCAGTCATTGTGTTGATTAACGTTCCTTTTGCGGCTATCGGCGGAATTATTGCCCTTCATTTGGGTGGGGAGACTTTAAGTATCTCTGCGTTGTTTGGGTTCTTATCCCTTTTTGGCATTGCTATACAGGATGGTGTAATTTTGATTTCCTACATTAATAAGACGGTTGCTGAAGAACATGGTGCAATGAAAGATGCCATGGTGGATGGCGCCGCCTTACGAGTGCGCCCAGTTCTGATGACTGCGATGTTGGCAGGCTTAGGACTTTTACCAGCAGCGTTATCTCATTCCATCGGTTCAGAAGCGCAACGACCATTAGCACTCGTGATTGTGGGCGGAATGGTCACTACCACTATTTTGACTCTCCTGGTATTGCCAGTGATTTATGCTGCAATGAGAGCGCGTGGTAAACATAATCCAGGACTCGTTTAATGGTGTCAAAGCAACCTCATATCCTCGTATCAAATGATGACGGCTATTTAGCTCCTGGCTTATTAGCCTTGGTTAATGCGGTTCGTCTGCTGGGTCGAGTAACGGTAATTGCGCCTGAGCAAAACCATAGCGGTGCCTCCAATTCATTAACACTTTCAAGACCACTCTCGATTCACAGGGTGGCAGGTGGCGAGCGCGATGGCTTTTTCTTTATCAATGGCA
This sequence comes from Burkholderiaceae bacterium, assembly GCA_947373615.1. Classification (GTDB taxonomy): domain Bacteria; phylum Pseudomonadota; class Gammaproteobacteria; order Burkholderiales; family Burkholderiaceae; genus Polynucleobacter. The sequence continues at coordinate 2,700 of CANBYN010000129.1, forward strand.
CACCAACTGATTGCGTTCACGTTGCTATGACTGGCTTCTTGGATGAAAAACCGGATTTGGTTATCTCCGGAATCAATCAAGGCGAGAACATGGGCGAAGACGTGCTGTATTCCGGTACGGTTGCAGCAGCTATAGAAGGCGTGATGTTTGGTGTGCCTGGAATCGCTTTCTCGCAAATTGATCGCGGTTGGAATCGCATTGAAGACGCTGCTAAAGCAGCCCACGATATCGTGGCACAAATGTTAGTTTCTGCCTTAGCTCGTACTGATGGGGCAGCCACTCTACTCAATGTGAATATTCCCAATCGTCCATATGTGGATTTATATCGCTGGCGCGTTACCCGATTAGGTAATCGCCATCATTCTCAGCCGGTAGTGGTTCAAGATAGCCCACGTGGCGAGAAGATTTATTGGATCGGAGCTGCAGGGGAGGTTAAAGAAGGGTCTGAGGGTACGGATTTTCATGCCATTGCTGAAGGCTGCATTTCTATTACGCCAATGCAGCTCGACTTGACGCATCACGCGCGTTTAGCTGCGATGCGCGCTAATGGTTGGGATCGCGGTTGAAGGCTCCCGTAGAACGATTTGCTGCTTATCGCCAGGCACTCGCTGCAAAAGTGCATGCTGGTGGCGTTAAGCACGGTAAAACGTTAGAAGCGATCGCTACAGTTCCGCGCCATGCCTTCATGGATCCCGGTTTGCATGCGCAAGCTTATGAAGATACTGCGCTTCCTATTGGACATGAGCAAACCATCTCTAAACCATCTGTAGTTGCTCGCATGATCGAGTTAATGCACAAACCAAGGCACAAGCTTGGTAAGGTGCTTGAGATTGGAACGGGTTGTGGTTATCAAGCAGCGGTGCTGAGCTTACTCGCCGATGAGGTCTACTCAATTGAACGCATTCGCCCACTTCATGACATGGCGAGAGCTAAGCTGCGCCCATTCCGCATTAACAATCTACGACTCATCTATGGTGATGGCATTTTAGGTTTGCCTCAGGCTGCTCCATTTGATGGAATTATTCTGGCTGCAGCTGGGTTAGGAATTCCAGATGCGTTAATGGATCAATTGGCTATTGGTGGACGCTTAGTGGCGCCAGTCGCCAAAAATGAGAAAGAGCAACAACTTGTCATGGTTGAAAGAATGAGCTCCCAGCGCTACCAAAGAACAGTGCTGGACGGAGTCTTTTTTGTCCCCTTACAATCAGGGGTAGTATGAGATTTAATAAGCATTCAACTATTTAATGTAAATTTGATGCCGCAAAATTTATCCAAAAGTTTCCTTATAGCAATCCTATCCGCATCTTTGATGCTCGTAGTAGGGTGCTCTACGCCTCGCACAAAACCAGCAAGTGTTACCGATCGCACGAGCAGTTCCATAGAGCCGACTCCTCCTGGTTACTACCGCGTTAAAAAAGGTGATACATTAGCGCGTATTGCTTTAGACCATGGTCAAGCACCGCGTGATGTTTCTCAATGGAATAGCGCTGCTAATCCAAGTTTCAATCCAAATATTATTGAGGTGGGTGATTTAATTTTAATTAAAGCGCCTGCTGGATCTAAGCCAGTCAAGCCAGTTGAAAAAAAATCTCCGCCAACCGCGGATAAAGTAGATGCTCCATCATCAACTCCAGAGCCAGCAAAATCAGAAGTAGTAGCTGAGCCAGGCATCCGTTTATCTTGGCCAGCTAAAGGCAAGGTCACTGGAGAATTTAGTGAAAGTAATAAGGGTATTGATATTGCCGGAAAAGTAGGCGAGCCAGTATTGGCTGCATCGGATGGCAAAGTTGTTTATGCGGGTAATAGTTTGCGTGGCTACGGCAATCTTGCAATCGTCAAACATGACAATACTTATCTTACTGCTTATGCGCATAACAGTAAGCTCTTAGTAAAAGAGGGCGATAGTGTGCGTAAAGGTCAAAAGATTGCCGAAATGGGCGATACCGATGCCAACTCCCCAAAACTGCATTTCGAATTACGCGTAAACGGTAAGCCAGTAAATCCAACGCCGTATTTGCAGTAATGTTGCAGTAAGGGCTTATGGCGACAGTTCTAGTATTTGATATTGAGACTATTCCAGATGTTGCGGGATTACGTCGTCTGGAAGACTATCCAGAATCTCTAAGCGATAAGGAGGTGGCTAGCAAAGCAATGGCTGAGCGAGCCGCAAAAACAGGTAGCGAATTTCTTCCCCTGTTTCTGCAAAAGATTGTGGCTATTTCTTGTGTCATTCGCAGAACCACTAAAGAAGGCTTGCCACAAATTAAAGTGGGTACCTTAGGCACTCCAGTAGATGATGAGAAGGTTTTAATTCAAACTTTCTTTGACTTGGTCGAAAAATATACTCCGCAATTAGTTTCTTGGAATGGTAGTGGTTTTGACTTACCAGTCTTACATTACCGCGCCTTAGCAAATCATGTGCAAGCGTCGCGCTACTGGGAGATGGGAGAGAGTCAAGACTCTGACAGTCGCGAGTTCAAGTGGAATAACTACATTAGTCGTTACCACATGCGCCATCTAGATATGATGGATCTGCTGGCTAAATTTAATGGTAGAGCTAATGCGCCATTAGATGGTTTAGCAAAACTCTGTGGCTTCCCTGGCAAGATGGGAATGGATGGCAGCCAAGTCTGGTCAGCGTATCAAGATGGCAAGATTAACGATATCCGTCGTTACTGCGAAACTGATGTGGTTAATACTTATTTGATGTATTGCCGCTTTCAATTATTGCGTGGCGGTTTCTCATTAGAAGAGTATCAAGAAGAAATTGACTTCGTTAAGGCTTATTTAGAAAAAGAATCTAAGGGGCCTAATGGTAGTCAGTGGCAGGAATATCTTCAAGGTTTTGCGCCCGATGCGTAGAGGCGAAAAGCCAGTCCATATTATTGTGACTGAGCCGGTAAAAGTTGATGCCCTTGATCTAGATGCCCAAGGAATTGCGCGCTTAGCACCTAATGAAGAAGAAGCGGCGCAAGGTCAAAGCGGTAAAGTGATTTTCATACAAGGCGCACTTCCAACGGAGCTCGTCACCTACATCATCACTCGCGATAAAGCCCGCTTTAGTAAAGCCAAAGTCTTAGACATAATTAAACCAGCAGTATTTAGGGCGGAACCTAAGTGCA
>CANBYN010000130.1 GCA_947373615.1 Burkholderiaceae bacterium
CAACTGACAATTGAAAAACAACGACAGTTTGCGCGAGCAGCGATTCGCGAAAGAAAATTTGAGCAAGCCTATCAGGATTGGTTGCGAGAGTTGCGTGATGGAGCAACTGTAAAAATCCTGAACGCAGAAGATGCAGCATCCAGCGACCCTCGTTAAAATAGTCGTCAGCACCGGCGAGCCATCTGGCGTGGGGCCAGAAATCTCGCTGGCGGGTGCGCAAGTTTTTTTGGAAGAGCAAGCGGGCGTGCAGATTACTCTGCTCGGAGACGCTAGTTTATTCGCATCTCCTCTAGGGGAAAGTGCACTCTATTCTGAGCGACTCAAGCTCAATCTAATTCCTTTGGCTACCCCTGCAGTTCCCGGAATATTGAATGCTAACAATGCTCAATATGTAGTCAATATGCTAAATGAAGCTACCGATGGTTGTCTTCAGGGGCGATATGACGCCATGGTGACAGCCCCAATCCAAAAAAGTATTATCAATTTAGCGGGCACCCCATTTACAGGCCATACCGAATATTTAATGCAACGATGTAATGCAAAGCATGTTGTGATGTTGTTGTGTGCATTATTGCCAGCAGGGTTCTTGGGGCTTCAATCTCCGAAGGATTTAAGGGTTGCTCTAGTCACTACTCATCTTCCATTGAAGGATGTACCTGCCGCACTAAGCTTCAAACTGATCTTAGAAACCATACAAATTGTTCATCAGGACCTAGAGAATAAATTTGGTGTTATCAATCCGGTTATTCGGGTTGCTGGATTAAATCCACACGCAGGAGAATCTGGTTACCTTGGGCGAGAGGAAATTGAAGTCATTATTCCCGCAATTGAAGTCGCCAAGAAGCAGGGAATTACAGTGTCAGGCCCATTTCCGGGCGATACCATGTTTGATGCTGGTTCACTTGAGAGTGTAGATGCTTTCATTGCGATGTACCACGACCAAGGCTTAGCGCCTTTTAAGTTTGTAAGTTTTGGTGCTGGCGTCAATGTCACCCTAGGTTTGCCGATTATCCGAACATCAGTTGATCACGGTACTGCTTTAGATATTGCAGGTAAAGGTATTGCAGAAATAGGCAGCATGCTTGAAGCATTGCGCTTGGCATATCAATTGGCGCTAAATCATGGAAAGCGCAACTAAAAAATGCATCGTGCTCGTAAACGTTTTGGTCAAAATTTCTTGCAAGATGATGGAGTTATCTATTCGATAGTGGCTCTCATTAATCCGAGCGCTGATATGCATGTCATTGAGATTGGACCTGGCCTTGGAGCGCTCACTAGACCCTTGCTGAGAAATCTAAATCAACTCGATCTCTTAGAAATTGATCGAGATTTAGTTGCGTATTGGAACCAGCAAAACTTAAAGGGTTTAAAGATTATTGAAGGCGATGCGTTAAAGTTTGATTTTTCTGATTGGGCAAAAAATTGTTTAGATAGGAAGGGTTTATGTAAAGTAGTCGGTAACTTACCCTACAATATTTCTTCGCCATTACTATTTCATTTGGTATCAGCTGCAAAGGAAATCGATGAACAAGTCTTTATGCTCCAAGCTGAGGTAGTTGAGCGTATGGTCGCTAAAGCAGGTAGCTCAGATTTCAGCAGGCTCTCAGTTATGCTGCAAGCACGGTACGACATGGAATTGGTGCTTGAAGTTCCGCCTGAAGCTTTCGATCCTCAACCTAAAGTCAACTCAGCAGTGGTGCGTATGATCCCAAGAAAAGAGTTTGAATTGAGTATTGCACAGTGGAACTCTTTGGAGAAGGTGGTGGCCGCGGCATTCTCACAAAGAAGGAAGATGCTGCGCACCAATCTAAACATATTTACAGATAGACTCAACTTGACGGAGTCCGAACTTAAAGCAAGGGCTCAAGATATTTCAGTGGATCGATATATTGAATGGGCTAAGGTTTTGGTCTCTTAAACCTAGACTTTTAAGTTATAGGCGCTTGGATCAATTGCGCGCATTTCTGACTCAATCCAACTCTCTACTTCCTGTTGAAGTTCTTCTGCAGATTTACCTGAAGAAAGAATTGCAGGGCCAATTGAGAAGATGACGGTTCCAGAATGTTTTAAAAAACTATTCTTAGGCCAGCAACGTCCTGCATTGTGTGCAATAGGAATTACCAAAGCCCCCGTAGCACTAGCAAGTCGTGCACCACCTTTGCGGTACGGTTTAATTGAGCCAATAGGGGTTCTTGTGCCTTCTGGGAACATCATGATCCATTTGCCTTCACTTAAGCGCTTACGCCCCTGACTTGCTACAGAATGTGCGGCAGTTTGTTTATCGGATCGATTGATGTGAATCATTTTGAGTAAGGCTAAAGCCCATCCAAAAAATGGAATCCAAAGTAATTCACGCTTAAAAACAAAGCAGAGTTGCTTTGGCAATAATGCAATATAAGCAATGGTCTCGTAGGCAGATTGATGTTTACTTAAAATGATAACGGGTTCATTAAGTACGGCTTTCATATTCTCCATGCCACGGATTTCATAGTGAATTCCACAAAGATGCCACATTAACCATATGACTATCTTGTTCCAAAGGCCGATAAAAGTGTAGCGATTCTCAGGACTTAAAAAAGGGAAAACCAATATGCATAACACCGACCAGATAGGTGTGAAGATCAGTAAAAATAAAGCAAAGAGAATGGATCGGATATAGATCATGATTGCTCTAGACCTTATTTTCTAAATGTGCAGTTGTAAAAGCCATGAGGTCAGCGTGAATCTGCGTACCCTCCGGTAAATTACCATTAGCTAAGGTTTTTTGGCCTTTGCCAGTTAAAACGAGATGTGGTGTGGCGCCCAAGGCTATTCCCGCTTGAAGATCACGCAATGAGTCCCCAACTACCGGAACTCCTAAAAGGGGCTTATTGCTATCATTTTTCTTATAACGCAAAGCTATTTCTTTCATTAGGCCTGGAGCAGGTTTACGGCATTCACATTGGTGAGAGTCTACATGGGGGCAAAAAAAGATACTATCGATATGTCCACCTAGTGGTTTGAGTAATGATTCCATTTTGCTGTGCATAGCATGCAAATCATTAATCGTGAAATAGCCTCTTGATAGACCGGACTGATTGGTTGCTACTGCTATTTGATAACCAGCTTGATTAAGGAGTGCGATTGCCTCCAAACTTCTGGGAAGTGGAATCCATTCATCCAGTGACTTTACATAGTCATCACGATCTTCATTGATCACGCCATCGCGATCGAGAATAATGAGTTTAGAAGAGCTAGGGCTCATGCCAATTTGCCGAGATCGGCAACGAGATTCATTTTCTGGTGAAGTTGTTGCAAAAGCGCTAAGCGATTATCGCGTAGTTCGATGTTGGGGTCCATCACCATAACGTCAGCAAAGAATTGATCAATAGGAGCACTTAAAGCAACAAGCGCTTTTAAGAGCTCAACAAATTGACGTTTTTCATAAGCGGCATTTAGCGCTGGGGTAACACCCTCTAGCGCCTGATGCAATGCAATCTCTGCTGGAATCTCCAATAGATTGCTAGAGCAGTTCGCAGGAATTGAGGAAGTAGTTTTTTTGAGGATATTGCTTATGCGCTTATTAGCCGCTGCAAGTTGAGCAGATTCTGCTAGGTCGTTGAACTCGCGTAGCGCAGCCAAGCGCTCAATAAGATCATTAATATATGCAGGATTTTGGCTTAGCACGGCATCGATTTCAGCGCTAGTAAATGATTTTCCTGCAACCGCTTGATCCCGTAAATAGGCGCGTAAGCGATCGATGATGAAATCATAAATAGCTTGAACCTGTGCTTTGTCCTGAACATCTTTCTGTGGAAATTGTGCACGGGCTAGGGCGATTAACTCAGGCAGGCTTAGAGAAAGATTTTTCTCTAAAAGTAATCGGCAAATACCAAGAGCATGGCGACGCAGTGCGTATGGATCTTTATCTCCAGTTGGCGCATGGCCTACACCCCAAATACCAACAAGAGTTTCCAGTTTGTCAGCAATAGCCAAAATCGTACCCGTTTGGGTTTCTGGCAAAGCATCACCAGCAAAGCGCGGCATATAGTGCTCACTGCAAGCAGCTGCAACGTCTTTATGCTCATCGTCATGAATGGCGTAGTAGCACCCCATAATGCCTTGCAATTCAGGAAACTCGCCCACCATATCAGTTAGCAAATCTGTTTTGGCGATTTCAGCAGCGCGGGCAGCTAGCTTTTCATCGGCTTGAAGTTGGTTCGCAATTCCAATGGCAATGGCTTGAACCCGCTTCATGCGGTCCAATTGGTTTCCTAGTTGATTGTGATAAACCACTCTGCCAAGATCAGCTACACGTGAGGCTAATGTACGTTTTTGATCTTGCCGGAAAAAGAAACGAGCATCTGATAGGCGAGGCCGAACCACACGTTCATTGCCAGAGATGATGGCGTCTGGATTGTCTGTTTCAATATTAGAAACAATTAGGAAGCGATTGCGTAGCCTGCCTTGATTATCTGTCAAGGCAAAATACTTCTGATTTGTTTGCATCGTCAAAATCAAGCATTCCTGTGGCACCTCCAAGAATTCCTCGTCAAAATGACACTCATAAATTGCCGGCCATTCAACTAAAGCGGTTACCTCATCTAAAAGGCTATCAGGCATCAAGACTAGGTCGCTGCCAGCCGCCTTTAATAGAGCTTCTTCAATTTGTGTTCGGCGTTTATTGAAATTGGGAACAATCTTGGCATTCGATTCCAAATCAGATTCGTACTGATTTGCAGCGCTAATAGTTGTAATGCCAGGTGCCAAGAAGCGATGCCCCTCAGTTTGACTTCCTGCATCAATTCCTAAGGCACTGAGTTGAAGAATTTCATTTCCATGTAATGCAATGATGCGATGAGCAGGTCGAGCAAATTGCACATCAGCTAATTGACCATTCTTTTGTAGCACTTGATAGTGCATCATTTTGGCAATTGGTAATTGACTCAAGGTTTGCTCAAGCGCTATTTGAGCTGCTTGTTTTAAGACTGCGCCTTTAGCTATGACATTAAGGTAGAGCGCTTCGCCCTTACCTTCACCTGCTTTTTCTAGAGTGCCGAGATCAATATCCGCATAACCTAGCGCACCTAATTTCTTTAGTAAAGGCGGGGTTGCTTTACCTTCTGTATCAAAAGCGATGCTAGTAGGTAATAATTTTTCACGAACAGGAAAATCTGGTGCTTGAGAAAGCACATCACTTACATGAACTGCTAAGCGGCGAGGGGATGCGAAGCTTATGACCTTGGAGGACGAAGTTGCCAAGCCTACGGACTTAAGACTAGTAAAAATGCCTTCGCTAAATGCCTCGCCAAGACGACGTAGGGACTTTGGTGGTAATTCCTCTGTAAATATTTCAATCAATAAGTCTGCTGATTGGAGGGGTGAATTAGATTTACTCATAAATTGAATGCAGGGTTTTCGCTTTCCTAAAGCCTAGGCTAACGTAATGGCTTGACGTTGACACATAGGGAAACCTAGATTTTCTCGGGATTCAAAATAGGCCTGGGCAACAGAACGAGAGAGATTGCGAATGCGGCCAATATAAGCAGCGCGCTCAGTTACTGAAATAGCTCCACGAGCATCGAGTAGATTGAATGTATGAGCAGCCTTTAATACCATTTCATAAGCAGGCAGTGCGAGTGGAACTTCCATTAAGCGCTTCGCTTCGCTTTCATAGTTTGTGAAGTTGGCGAAAAGCAGGTCGGTGTTTGAGTGCTCGAAGTTGTAGCAAGATTGCTCTACTTCGTTTTGGTGGTAGACATCACCATAAGAAATGCCATCAGTCCAAATAAGGTCGTATACGTTAGAGCAATTTTGAATATACATTGCCAATCGTTCAAT
>CANBYN010000131.1 GCA_947373615.1 Burkholderiaceae bacterium
TCGCTCGCTAACCTAATTTCTAAAATTGGCTAGAAAAAAGGGGGCTATTTCCCATCTTTTTTCCTTTAACACTCTGCAAGCTACAGATGTTTCCTAACTTATCTCCTCTTTAAAAAAAAGACTAAGACATCACCCTCCGAGCCGGCGGCTATGAGCTCATTTCCGGTCTGTTTAGCAAAGGCTGGAAAGTCATTAACTGCACCAGCGTCAGTAGCCTTCACTTTTAATATTTCGCCTGACTGCATTGTTGCTAGAGCTTTTTTAGTACGCAAGATGGGTAGTGGACAGTTCATCCCAATCGCATCTACTTCGGCATTAAAGACAACCTTAGCGATTTCGCTCATTTGCTGGCCACCCAATCTTTCACACCAGCAAGCGCAGCCTTTAATTTGCTTGGATCATTGCCGCCGGCCATGGCCATCTCTGGTTTACCTCCACCCTTACCTCCGACTTGTTGGGCAACAAAGTTAACTAGATCACCTGCCTTCACCTTGCCAATCGAATCTGCGGTAACACCAGCAATGAGGCTCACCTTGTCACCTTGCACTGAAGCCAAGACGATTGCCGCCGTCTTAAGTTTTACTTTTAAAGCATCCATGGTTTCGCGAAGAACACCGGCATCGGCCCCATCTAAACGGGTGGCCAAAACTTTCAGGCCATTCACATCAATCGCCAGACCAGCTAACTCGTCTCCCTGACTTGCAGCTAACTTAGAGTTCACTTTTTCTAATTCACGTTCAGCTTGACGCAAACTCTCTTGAAGTTGTACAACGCGATTAACCAAGTCTCCTGGATGGGTTTTCAGGATAGCTGAAGCCTCGTTTACCTTGTCCTCTAAGGACTGCACCAAATGGAGTGCATTGTTGCCAGTCACCGCCTCAATACGACGGATACCTGCCGCCACACCACCCTCAGACACAATCTTCAGGCTACCAATATCACCAGTGCGCGAAACGTGAGTACCGCCACACAATTCTTTAGAACTACCAATTTCCAATACACGCACTTCATCACCATACTTCTCGCCAAACAACATCATAGCGCCGGTCTTTTGAGCGTCATCTAATGACATCACTTTCCCAGAGGTTGCGGTATTTTCTAGAATCTCGCGGTTCACAATATTTTCTATCCGACGAATTTGTGCAGTTGTAATAGGTGCATTGTGAGTAAAGTCAAAACGGGTCTTAGTAGCGTCTACCAATGAACCTTTTTGCTGCACATGATCGCCCAATACTTCACGCAAGGCTTTATGCAATAAGTGAGTGGCACTGTGGTTGCGCATCGTCTCAGTTCTTTGATTAACATCTACCAAAGCATTCAATGAATCACCGAGCATTAATTCACCCTCAAGCACTTCACCTTGATGACCAAATACATCAGCCTGAATTTTGAAAGTGTCATCCACTGTAAAACGAACAGTTTCATTACGGAGCTCACCTTTATCACCAACTTGGCCACCAGATTCCGCATAGAAAGGAGTGTTATCTAGCACGATCACAGCAGAGTCCCCTGCTTTTACAGATGGTACTGCAGAGCCATCTACATACAAGGCAGTCACCTTCGCACCCTCATGCTTTAAAGTTTCGTAGCCATGAAACTGGGTTGGCACACCTTTATATTCAAGACCCTGTGCCACCTTGAACTTACCAGCCGCTCTAGCTTGATCTCGCTGCTTTTGCATTGCCACGTCAAAGCCTTCGGCATCGACAGTAACACCACGCTCGCGGCATACATCCGCAGTTAAATCTAATGGGAAGCCAAAAGTGTCGTGAAGACGGAATGCCGTCTCACCATCAATCACCGCTGCGCCACCAGCTAATGCGCTTTCTAAGATCTCCATACCGTTGGCAATAGTTTGGAAAAAGCGCTCTTCTTCTTGCTTGATCACTTCAGCCACTTTATCTTGTGCAACTCGTAACTCTGGATAGGCTTCGCCCATTTCTTTAACGAGCGCTGGAACCAATTGATAGAAGAATGGTTTACGTGCGCCTAACTTGTAGCCATGACGAATAGCGCGACGCGTAATACGACGCAGCACATAACCACGACCGGCATTTCCAGGAATCACACCATCCACCACAATAAAGCTACAGGCGCGGATGTGGTCTGCAATCACTTTCAATGAAGGGCTTTGCGCATCACAATTTTCACCGCCTGCCGCATCTACCACGTCCTTTGAAGCCTTTAGCAAATTGACGAAAAGGTCGATTTCATAATTAGAATGCACATGCTGCAATACCGCGGCAATACGCTCAAGACCCATCCCAGTATCTACGCTAGGTTTAGGTAGAGGATGCATAACACCCGCTTCATCACGGTTGAATTGCATGAACACGTTATTCCAAATTTCGATAAAGCGATCGCCATCTTCATCTGGGCTTCCAGGAGGGCCTCCGGGAATATGCTCACCGTGATCATAAAAAATTTCTGTACAAGGACCGCAAGGGCCTGTATCCCCCATCATCCAGAAATTATCAGAAGCATAACGCGCCCCTTTGTTATCACCAATTCGAATAATGCGATCGGCGGATACGCCAATTTGCTTATTCCAAATTTCATATGCCTCTTCATCTTCGGCATACACCGTTACCAATAGCCTTTCTTTAGGTAACTCAAATACTTGGGTCAACAAATCCCAAGCAAATTGAATCGCATCTTTCTTAAAATAATCTCCAAAGGAGAAATTACCAAGCATTTCAAAAAAGGTATGGTGACGTGCGGTGTACCCAACGTTATCCAAATCATTATGTTTCCCGCCAGCACGAATGCATTTTTGGGCAGTCGTGGCGCGGCTATATGGGCGCTTATCAAACCCTAGAAAAACATCTTTGAATTGATTCATCCCCGCATTGGTAAATAACAGAGTTGGATCATCCCCCGGAACTACTGGGCTAGATGGAACAATTTGATGGCCTTTTTGGGCAAAGAAGTCCAGGTATGCCTGGCGAATTTGGGAGACTTTCATGGGAATAATTATCGCATTGGCACCTATATAGGGCAAACCCTAAGCAATATCCTTCTCTCCTGCCTTACAATCGCACAACATCAATAAATCGATAAATAAGTCGATAAATAAGGAGCGCAACTTGGAAATCCGTAATCAAAAAGATTTTGGGGCTGGCCTAATGTATATGGTCATCGGCCTCTTTTTTACCTACATGGCAACCCAATATCAAATGGGTACACCTGCCAAAATGGGGCCTGGATACTTCCCCTTCTGGCTTGGCTTAGTAATGACGGCATTAGGCTTGTTAATTCTAGTGAAGTCGCTTAGCGCCAAAGCAGCAATTGAAAAAATCCCACCCTTCAACTGGAGGGTAATTGGTCTCATTACAGGGTCCGTCATTTTGTATGGTGTTCTGTTGCCAACAATGGGCTTTATCGTTGCCGTCTTCGTTTTGGTATTTATGTCAGCCAGCGCTAGTCACGAATTTCACTGGAAGGGTACGCTAATCAACGCCACCTTCCTAATTATTTTTACCTACTCGGTATTCGTTTTGGGTCTGAAACTTCAGTTCCCATTACTGCCTTTCTTTCTTCAATAACGAACCGGGATACTGAACAATGGACTTATTTGCTAATTTAGCACTCGGTTTCGATACCGCATTTACTTTACAAAACCTCTTGTACTGCCTTATTGGCTGCGTACTGGGAACTCTGATTGGTGTATTGCCAGGTTTAGGACCCATAGCAACAATCGCAATGCTGTTGCCTGCTACCTACGCATTGCCTCCAATTGCTGCTTTGATTATGTTGGCCGGTATTTATTATGGCTCTCAATACGGTGGCTCAACTACTGCGATTTTGCTCAACATTCCTGGAGAAACCTCCTCGGTGGTGACGGCGATTGATGGTTACCAAATGGCCCGAAACGGTCGAGCGGGTGTCGCCCTCTTTACTGCTGGCATGGGCTCGTTCTTTGCAGGTTGTGTAGCAACTTTAGTGCTAGCTGCTTTTGCTGCCCCACTTTCTCAACTCGCATTTAAGTTTGGCCCTGCTGAATACTTTTCACTCATGGTCTTGGGTTTAATTGGTGCAGTGGTTTTAGCATCTGGATCTTTAATCAAAGCCATTGGCATGATCGTCTTGGGCTTACTGATGGGTCTCATCGGCACTGATGTAAATTCTGGTGTTTCCCGCTATGCGTTCGATATCCCTGAATTAAGCGATGGCATAGGTTTCGTGGCTGTGGCGATGGGCGTTTTTGGATTTGCCGAAATCATGGGTAACCTTGAGAAGACTGATGAGGATGAAGGCTTCCTTAATAAGATGACCACGATGATTCCCACGAGGGAAGATGTGAGGCGCATGATTCCTTCAATTTTGCGCGGAACTACCATTGGTTCAATTTTAGGTATCTTGCCAGGCGGCGGTGCTGCATTAGCTGCGTTTGGAGCTTACTCTGTAGAGAAAAAATCTTCTAAGTACAGCCATGAGTTTGGTAAGGGTGCAATTGAAGGTGTAGCTGGTCCAGAATCAGCTAATAACGCTGCTGCTCAAACATCATTCATCCCATTGTTGACTTTAGGTATTCCGCCTAATGCCGTGATGGCATTGATGGTTGGCGCAATGACGATTCATAACATTCAACCAGGTCCACAGGTAATGACCAGCAACCCCGCATTGTTCTGGGGTCTGATTGCTTCCATGTGGATTGGAAATGTCATGTTGATCCTCTTGAACTTACCTTTGATTGGTATCTGGGTAAAGCTCCTAAAGATCCCATATCGCTTTATGTACCCAGCTATTTTGGTCTTCTGCTGTATCGGCGTGTATACCGTGAACAACACTGTGTTTGATGTCTATGTAACAGCAGCTTTTGGCATTATTGGTTACATTTTCTTCAAACTGGGTTGCGAACCTCCTCCATTGCTTCTGGGCTTTGTACTTGGACCGATGATGGAAGAGAACTTCCGCCGCGCTTTATTGCTTTCCCGCGGCGATTTCACTACCTTCCTTACCCGTCCACTTTCTCTTGGCTTGTTGATCGCTTCAGCACTCTTAGTGGTGATGGTGACTTTGCCAGCAGTGAAAAAGACCCGCGAAGAAGCCTTTGTCGAAGATTAAATTCTTTAATCTTCTCAGGAAACGAGCCCGCAGCAGTTTGCGGGCTTTTTTCTTTATGGACTCGGGGTTTTCTCTACAATGTGGCTATGTCCCAAGATAGCAAACCCTCCAAAGCAAATGCCAGCGTTCTCGCTGAGCCCTCCAACTTCTTACGCCAAATCATCGATCATGACTTGGCAAGTGGAGCGTTTTCTCAGCGCACGAATTTAGCGGATGAGGCAATCCCATCCATCATTACGCGTTTCCCGCCTGAGCCCAATGGGTATTTACACATTGGCCATGCCAAAAGTATTTGCTTGAACTTTGGTATCGCAGCTGATTACAACAATCAGCCTGGGGGTGCCCGTTGCAATATGCGCCTTGACGACACCAACCCAGTTAAAGAAGATGTTGAGTATGCCGATAGCATTTTGGATGCCGTCAACTGGTTGGGCTTTGATTGGGGTACGCATCTTTATCACGCAAGCGATTACTTTGATCGTCTCTATGAGTTCGCAGAAATTCTGATTCAGAATGGTAAAGCTTATGTGGATAGTCAAAGTCCCGACGACATTCATACCAATCGCGGTAACTTTGGACAAGCAGGAAAAAATAGCCCTTATCGCGAGCGTAGCCCCGAAGAGAATCTTTCTTTGTTCCGCGAAATGCGCAATGGCAAATTCAAGGATGGTGAGCATGTCCTACGCCTAAAGATTGATATGGCTCACCCGAATATTGTGATGCGAGATCCCGTGGTTTACCGCAT
>CANBYN010000132.1 GCA_947373615.1 Burkholderiaceae bacterium
CTGAGTATGCTGATGAGAGCAATAGAGAGATATTTACAAAGGACAGGCTATGCTTGTTCTTAAGCCGAAAAGAATCAAAATGGCCGCCACAAGTACATATGCAAATTGGCGCTAAATCCATAATCAGCATTCATCAATGAGATGCATGATGATTAGCTTGGTTGGTGCTAAGGAATTGCTTTAGCAATATCCTTGCTGACTTTGGCAAATGCGCGACTTTGTGCGGCAACCAGGGCATCCAATCCATCGGAAGAGGCCGGCTCAGTAATCAAGGATCGCCCACTCACGACTAGCACCTTATTTGATTTACTGGGCGCCATATCGCCTGCTTTCGTTGAGGTGGGTTTAATCGTCCATAAAACATCGACCACTACTCCTTCACCACGCTTACTATCCAAGCTTTGAACATCGATGAATACTTGATAGTTAAATTGCGTTTGGGTGCTTTGAGAGTAATTCCATACCTCGGTGGTATTAAGATCGCGAGATAAATTTACAGCGATAACCCGTCCAATATCGTTTTTAAGCGAACCAGCCCAGCGATGAAATTCGAAAACGCTCACTTGATTCTTGCCGTCGCTGACTACCAATTGCGGCTGATCAATCAGTGTAGGCAAAGTCACTGGACCGACCATTACGCGCAGATCATTGCTTTTGGCTGGCGAGAAAGCATTGGGATCTGCGCTGAGGAAGTAATACGATGTTTTTGGCGTACTAGTGCATGCACTTAATATAAAGGTCAAAAATACCAAGGCTAAAAGCGATTTCATTATTTTGACTCCTCGGAAGATTTACCGAAAATCAGGGATTGCGGTTGTTGATCAAGCATGTCGGTCAATTTTTTTAATGAGGCCGCTGCCTTGGTGAGTTCGCGTAAAGAATCGCGCATATCAGTCTGCAACGGCGAATCACTTGCTGTGATCGAATTGACGTTCTTCAAGGTTTTATTAAACTCAGGAATAGTTTCTGTATCGAGTTTTTTAACCATATTCACCACCACTTTCTCCATGTCATCGAAGGTGCCTGGTACTGACGGCATCTCAAGCGGACGTTTGGAAAGATCTAAAGTGTATTTCGGTGCATCAGGGAAAAAGTCAAGGGCAATGTACTGCTGACCAGTCAATAAATTTCCACTGCGTAGTTGCGCGCGGAACCCATTTTTAAGGAATGCTTTAAAGCGTTTTATCTTTTCTGCAGGCGTCTTTGGTGTAGGTACGAGCGTACCATCGATCAAGGAGCGAGGATTTAGGCGTTCAGCATACAAAAAGATTCCAACAGGCTGAACCACTTCATACGTATTTGGGTCAATCGCCGTATCTATGCTAATCACTTCACCAATATTTACCCCACGAAATTCCACTGGCGCACCAACTGCTAAACCACGTACCGATTGCTTGAAATTAATGACAAAACGCTGAACATGTGTGTCAGGTCTTTTCATTGCTAGCTCGCGTGTCTGAAATAGAGGAAAGACTGTATCAGCTTCTGCTCGAATATTGGGAGACTCTATTGATTCCTTCGGTGCTGTGGATGTCGCCTGACTTGGGTTACTAATACCAGAATTAACCTCCTCATCCATATTCTGAGGAGCCTCAAAAGCAATGCCACCAGCTAGGACGGAAATCATGGATTCTGTTTGCAACTTAAAACCAGTTGCTCCTACGGAGACATCAATCCCGCTAGCATTCCAAAAGCGAGTATTGCTTGTTACGTACTGATCATAGGGCGCATCCACAAAAACCTTAATTGATATCCCCTTGCCATCTTTATCTAACTCATAGGACACTACTTTGCCGACAGCTAGTCGACGAAAATATAGGGGGGTGCCAACATCATGCGAACCCAACGTGGGCGCTCGCAACACAAATTCCCGTCCAGGGGTATCGCGCGTCAAAATTGGGGGGACATCTAATGCGACGAAGTTTTCGCGCATGCTAGAAGCGGTGCCAATATCGGCTGCAATGTATGAGCCTACCAGTAAGGTGCCCAAGCCCGATACGCCGCTAGCAGTGATGCGTGGTCGCACGATCCAAAAATGCGTGTCGTCTCTCAAAAAATCAGCAGAGTCTCTATCAATTTGGACAGTAGCGATCACTTGCTGATGATCCTTTGATAGAACTACTTTTTTAACGAGGCCAATATCAACGTCTTTATATTTGACATGCGTTTTTCCCGCCTCTAGTCCATCGCCTGATTTGAAGGTGATGGTAATGGTTGATCCGCGCTCAAGCACTACCTTCACAGCCAAACTAATCCCAACCAGAGCTGCCAAAATGGGAATAATCCAAATGAATTGAGGTCTCCAGCGTCGTGGCTTTTGGGGGGCTGCCATTGGCAGATCAGACAGTGTGTCATCGAAGCGTGTATCAGGCATGCTTTTCCTCAGATCTATTTTTTGAATATTTTGAACATTCAGCTGCATCCCAAATCAGCCGAGGATCAAAACTCTCTGCAGCAAATATGGTGATGACCACTACAGCACCGAAAGCAATGGCACCGCCTCCAGCGTGAATCGACATTAAACTGCCAAATTGAACAAGCGCCGTAAGCATGGCTGCCACATAAACATCTATCATGGACCAGCGTCCCACAGCTTCAAGAACGCGATAAATACGAGTGCGTTTTATAGGGCTCCAAGAGGAGTTTCGCTGTACAGAAATCAACAGATACGTTAACGAAAGCAACTTGGCTACTGGAATGAGAATGCTCGCAAAAAACAAAATGATGCTTAATGATTGTGATCCCGAAGTCCATAGGTAAATCACGCCACTCATAATAGTGTCATTCTCTGAGCCAAATAAGGAGCCCGTTTCCATGACTGGAAGAAGATTAGCGGGAATAATTAAGACATATGCAGCGATCAAGAGCGCCCAGGTGCGGTTGAGGCTATTTGGCTTACGAAAATGCAATTTAGACCCACAACGGTTGCAAGTCATGTCGTGCACATTGGGTGATGCGCGATGTAACAGGCCACAGGCATGACAGTTCGTCATTCCTGCCTTAGCAGCGGTGATCACGCTTGCTCCCTTGAATATTGAAGGGTCTGTACGCGCTCCCAGAAATTTCGGGTATTAAAATTTGAAGCGGCAAAAGCTGTTGAAAACATCAACAAAATAAAAGATCCCAAAGCAATTTCGGGAACTACTGAGGCCAATCCGTTTAATTTACTAATCGTCACTAGAAGCCCCAGCATGAATACCTCGATCATAGCCCAGGGCTTGACTAAACGCATTACCCTAAAAACTGTAGGCATGCCTGGCGGAATTTGTCCGAACTTCAGCGGTAATAGCAAATAGATTAGGGCGCTAATTTCCAATGCGGGCATCAAAAATGTCGTAGCAAATACGAGCATGGCAACACTTATCATGCCGTCGCGCATTAGTAGGTCTACTGCACCAAGCAATGTTGTTGAGCTGGTTAATCCCTGAGAATTGATGGTTACTATAGAAAAAGAATTGGCAATTATAAATAGAGCAGCAGCGGTCAACGCAAATACCAAACTTCGCTCTAAACCTTGCGGCTGATGACGATAAAGATGATGGCCGCAACGGGTACAAGTTGCCACACCCCCTGGCTCTAGAGAAACCTCACGAAGCAGTAAATCACATTCATCACAGATAATAAGGTTTTTTAATGACATTAATAGGCATCAGTTAATGGGCTAGGGAATTGGATTTGAACCAACATCGCTCTATAAAAGCCGATGTTATTGTGAGTATATAGATTTAGGTGGCTAGTAATAAGACGATTCTAAATTGCCCAATAGATCATGGCAAATGAATACATGACTTGGCGCTCTTGATGCAGCTTTGGAAGAAATCCACACCTGTACTAATAATTCCTTGGGTTGGTGAGATGGTAACTCTAGAGGCAACTAATGTGATTTAGTGCTTAAATTCAATTGCTTTAATATTTGGTCGCTTAATATTCGGGCGCCAACCGTATTTAGATGGTCATCATCAAAGTAAATTGGCATGCCATTAATCATGGCAGTGCATCTCTGTTTAATATAGGTGTTGCAAAAAAGCTTATCTGGGTAAACTCGAATTAAGTTTTTATCATTCCCAAGACCATCCAATAATCGAATAACCTCTTTGTTGCGGGACAAATAATTGTCGTAGCTTATAGAAGCAGATTCAGCAGATAACTGACTATCATTAAAAAAACTCTGCTTAGCAAGCCTGTTCGGGATATTCCATCCCATTTCAGGAATTGGGTATATGAGGATCACTTTTTTATCGAGCTGTAAGTATCTATTTATAGCTTCGATAGTTTTTTGTTTTACTATAGCTCTCTTTTCTGATTCAGGAATATATTGAATATTGCCATCTTGAATAATTTCAAGTGGATTCTCTGCATGCTCAATACCACCTTCGTCATTATTAAAGTCACTCGTTGAATTAATCCATCTCGACCATCTATTGCTGATAATTACATACTTAATCTTAGTTTCTTTGCTTATGTAATCATAATTTTCTTTGTTTATTTGGGAACAAATAAATCCAAGATATTTTGTGTATACATCAAAATAGGGTGGACATCCTTGAGTTGTAAGTAGTTTGATACCAGTGTTGAAATTTTTTAGCTCAATATCTAACGCATATGCAATTGCGCGAGAGTGAGAGTCGCCAATCAATGCGCCGATAATATTATTTTTATCCCCCAAATCGCAAGCATCTGCGACATGGTTATAGTCGCCAGCATGTGACAAGCAATGTTTTTTGTCAGGATATTCAATTCCACCATACAACAGCGTTATGGCCTTATCCGAAAGTCGACTGTGAAATCCCCCGCTCAAATACCCGGCTACTCCAAACACAATAAAAAATGCACTACACAATGCGCCATACGTAAGCACTTTGGTGCGACTAATGCGGTGTTTATTTCTAAAAGGCCTTTCAATGTACTTCCAGCTAAAATACGCAAATACAAAGCTAAGCGCAGCCAATATAGCCATCATGTACACGCTGGGTTCATTCAAACTACGCTCTCTTGCAAATACAAACATTGGCTGATGCCACAGGTAGGCACTATAGCTAATTAAGCCGATGCCTACGAATGGCTTTGAACCTAAGATGATTCCAGCAACTGTCTTATGTGTAGTAAAAATGATAATAAGTGCGGTGCCTATCGTTGGCACAAGGGTGTATACACTTGGGAATGGAGTTTGGTCGTTGAAATAAAATACGGAATAGGCGATTAAAAATATACCCGTTAAGCTACCCAGCTGCGCAAAGATGTGATGGTGCTTCTTGATATTGTGATTGGCATAATAAAATGCGATGAATGCACCAATCAATAATTCCCAACTACGCGTTGGGAGCATATAGAAAGTAAAACCTGGGTGACGCAATACTCCCCATTGTGTCAGCGCTAAGCTACCTAAGAATATAACAACGAGCAACCCCATGGCCCAGCGTTTTCCAAACCGCCAAGCCAGCATTAAGAAAAGAGGGAATACTACGTAATACTGCTCCTCTACTGCCAAACTCCAAGTATGTAAGAGAGGTTTTAGATCTGCAGCGGGATCAAAGTAACTTGTTGTTTTATAGAAAAAAATATTAGATGCAAAAACACTGACTGCAACTAAACTTTCAGAAAAGCGTCTCATTGCCTCTGGCAAAAGACAAAACCAAGCCATCGCTACACAAAAAAACAATACAGTAAATAGTGCTGGTAATATTCGCCTTGCTCTGCGCTCATAAAAATGGATAAGCGA
>CANBYN010000133.1 GCA_947373615.1 Burkholderiaceae bacterium
TTGCTGGAAGTAGGTAAACTGAGTCACTTCCATGCCGTTTAACCAAACTTCCCAGCCCAAACCCCACGCTCCAAGAGTCGGATTTTCCCAGTCATCCTCAACAAAGCGAACATCGTTTTCTTTAAGGTCTAAACCTAGGGCCGCAAGAGAGCCAAGATAGAGTTCTAGGATGTTATCTGGAGCTGGCTTGAGAACAACCTGGTACTGATAGTAGTGTTGTAATCGATTTGGATTTTCGCCATAACGACCGTCTTTAGGTCTGCGGGATGGTTGAACATAGGCAGCCTTCCAAGGCTCAGGGCCGATAGCTCGTAAGAAAGTGGCGGTGTGAGAAGTTCCTGCACCCACTTCGAGGTCGATGGGTTGCAATAGGGCGCAACCTTGTTGATCCCAATATTCCTGAAGTTTTAGAATGATTTGCTGAAAAGTAAGCATGATTAACCTAGCTAAGCCTTTGATTTTACATGGCTAGGGCCGGCCGGAGCTAAAAATCACTAAAAACGTCTATAGCGAATGAATCCCCAGATCAGTAGGAGGCAAGAAATACTCAAAATGGGGAAATTTCCCCAGATGACATAGGGCGTTTTTCCAGAGTAGGCCTGTACTTGAGCTTTGAGAGTGCCCTGAGTAAATTCTGCGAGGCTTGCTTGTACTTGGCCGTCAGGGCCAAGTACGGCAGTAATCCCAGTATTGGTAGCACGTAAGGCGGGAAGCCCAGTTTCCAGTGATCGCAGTTGCGATAGTCGCAGTTGCTGAGTGGATGCCTGGGATCTTCCGAACCAAGCAAGGTTGGTCATATTCACCAGTAGATTGACTGGTTTTTCACTCTGCTGGATGCGGGAGGCTAATTCACCACCAAAGACATCTTCGTAGCATATGGTAATGGCTGCATAAATATTAGGTTGATCTTTGCGAATGATCTTGAACGGAAGCTGATCAAAGCCTCCGCTAGCAAAGTTGCTCATCGGCACATTAAATGCTTGCACAAACCAATGGAATCCCGGGGGGATAAATTCACCGAAGGGAACTAAATGGGATTTATCGTATTGGTATGGGATCGAATTGGGTGATAGACCAGTAGCTCGATTTGAGTACTGCGTTCCTGTACTGCTTGGCACTTCACCAATTAAGCCGAGTAAGAGGTTGCTAGCGCTCGCATTTGAAAAATTTTGTAAAAAAGTTAGCAAGCCCATTGGCAAATTATTTTGTGGCCAAGGAAATGCAGTTTCAGGAATAATGATGAGATTAGCCGCTTCCTTTGTGATCTCGGTAGCATAAAAATCTATTTGCTGGTTAATAGCTTGAGGATTGAACTTTAAGTTTTGCTCAAAATTTCCCTGGATTAATCGAACTGTAATAGGCTCACCAAAGGGCTTGGTGAAGGTGATCAGACTAGCGAGCTGCATAAGAATAATCACCCCGAGAATGCAAGCGAGGCTAGAAGCTTTATGATGGCGCAATTGGTAAATTTCCCAAGAAACCCACACCACAAGGAAAGTGCAGGCGAGCCCACCGAGAAAGGGAGCAGCTGGCGCAAATGGTCCATTAAATTGGGATTCTGCAAAACCCATCCATGGAAATCCAGTAAAGATATATCCACGCAGGAGTTCCATTACAACCCAACTGGCTGCTATGAGAACTCCTGTTAGGCGACCTTTTAGAAATACAGAAATCGCAAGAATGGCAAAAGAAAAATAAAGAGAAACGTAGGCTGCAAGCAAGAAAACAGCAATGCAAGAAAAGATTGAATGAATACCGCCTACATCATGTAGGCTGATGTAAAGCCACCATAATCCGACGACAAAATAACCTACCCCAAACGCCATCCCGAAAGGAAAAATTTTTTTTAAGTCAAGGGAGCTATACAGATCAAGTTTCCACCACACAAGACTCAGCACTGGAATTTGAATCCAGCCGCCGTAAGGGAGTTCTGCTGCGCCAGCCAATAACCCTCCTAGCGTAAAAAGCACCAAGGCGTTGATACTGTTTTGCTTAATAGAATGCCGATTAACCAAGCTAGTACTCAGTCAGATTTTTTAGGGATTTGACGTGCTAACAAAATATGAATCTGCCTTGGATCGGCTCGCTGCACTTCAAATTTGATGCCATCGATTTCAATAAGCTCACCTGTTTTAGGCACTCGACCCAAATGCTGAATGACTAGGCCAGCGACTGTTTCTATTCCTTCTAATTCTAAGTTGGTGCCAAGTGATTCATTAAATTGCTCCAATTCAGTAATGCCTTTTACGCGGATGTCACCATTATCTAAAGCAATCAAGTTATCGGCCTCTTCATCGATATCGTGTTCATCTTGAATATCACCAACGATTTGTTCAAGCACATCTTCGATGGTGATAATGCCTGCTACACCACCGTATTCATCGACCACAATTGCTAAGTGATTACGGTTCTCTTTAAAGTCTCGTAATAGAACACTTAAACGTTTTGATTCTGGAATAAATACTGCTGGTCTCAACCAGTCGCGAACTTGAAAGTCTTTTTCTGTGGAGTGACGCAATAAGTCTTTTGCCAATAAGATGCCAATGACATTATCGCGAGTGCCTTCAAATACTGGAAAACGAGAATGTGCTGCTTCAACTACATTTTTAATGATGTCAGAGAGAGAGGTATTAATATCTATCCAATCGATTTGAGCGCGTGGCACCAAAATAGCTCGCGCACATAATTGTTCGACCTGAAACACGCCCTCAATCATGGAGAGTGCATCAGCGTCAATCAAGCCTTCGACTTGTGCTTCACGCAGGGTGTCGATGAGTTCTTGGCGGCGTTCGCTTGCGCTGATGGGCTGAGGGGCTAAAAAATTAGCCAGGCGATCTAGAAGAGATTTGTTAGAGTCGGACATCTTGCAAGAATAGCGTAGAAATATGTCGAATCATTAGTAGGGGTTGGTAATACCCAGATTTTGAAGTATTTGAACTTCTAGAGCTTCCATCTTTTTGGCATCTTTATCGACTTCATGATTCAAGCCCTGCGCATGGAGGCAGCCATGCACTATTAAGTGAGCTAAATGGGCCTTAAATGACTTATTTTGCGCTCTTACTTCTTTTTGTATTACTGGTAAGCAAAAAATGATGTCAGCTACTAAAGCATGCTTAGTGAGCTCATAGGGAAATGTTAAAACATTGGTCGCATAATCTTTCTTGCGAAAATTAAAATTTAATTTCTTGCCCTCTGCGTCATTTACAAAGCGTAGGGTTAGAAGTCCGCCCCGATTAGTTGCTGTTCTAACCCATTTTTTAATCAAGGCTGTAGAAGCTACGTCGCTTAATATGGCTTCAATCGCTGGACTTGCGTATTGAATATCAATTATTAGCTTGGGTGTGGTGGATTTAATTGACATGTGATGTCATGAGATCACCCCTTAAGGTGAAGTTGAGGACTTCGCTTATTCGGATATCGACTAATTGGCCGATAAGAGGTTCAATATTTTGACTTGGTGCTTTGAAATGAATCACGCGATTATTTTCAGCGCGGCCCTGAAGATTAACTCCGTCTTTAGCAAGCCCTTCAACCAATACTCTTTCGGTATTGCCCAACATTTTTTGGCTGATCTGGTTAGCTTGAGACTCAACGACAGATAACAGCTTTTGTAAGCGTTTGAGCTTGACTTCATAAGGAGTGTCATCGCTTAAGTTAGCTGCAGGTGTACCGGGTCTAGGGCTAAAGATAAAGCAAAAACTATTATCAAACTCTAGATCCTTTACCATCTTCAGAAGTTTTTCAAAGTCAGCCTCAGTCTCGCCCGGAAATCCAACAATGAAATCACTCGATAAGGTAAGGTTGGGTCGAACGGCTCGCATTTTGCGAATAATGCTCTTAAACTCGAGCGCTGTATACCCACGTTTCATAGCCGACAACATGGTATCGGATCCATGTTGCACGGGCAGATGGAGGTGACTCACCAGTTTTGGTACCTTAGCGTAGACGTCAATTAGGCGCTGGGTAAATTCTTTTGGATGGCTGGTGGTAAATCGAATGCGTTCAACACCAGGAATTTCTGCAAGATATTCAATTAGTAGAGCAAAGTCAGCAATTTCTTTGGCATCACCCATTCTGCCAAGGTACGCATTTACATTTTGACCTAACAGAACAATTTCTTTAACGCCTTTGCTTGCTAGACCAGCTACTTCAGTGAGCACATCATCAAAGGGGCGCGATACTTCTTCACCACGTGTATAAGGCACTACACAGTAACTACAGTATTTTGAACACCCTTCCATAATAGATACATAAGCAGAGCCGCGTGTCTGGCGTGAAGCGGGAAGGTGATCAAACTTTTCAATTTCTGGAAAAGAAATGTCGACTTGTGAGATTCCGGTCTTGCGTTTTTGCGCAATGAGGTCAGACAAACGATGCAATGTTTGAGGACCAAATACGACATCAACATACGGCGCTCGACTAATAATTTGTTGGCCCTCTTGGCTGGCCACACATCCACCCACACCTATTAATAAATTGGGTTTGGTTTTCTTAAGCTCACGAAGACGCCCCAAATCAGAAAAGACTTTATCTTCAGCTTTTTCACGAATAGAGCAGGTATTGAGAAGCACTACATCGGCATCTTCGGGTGAATCAGTCAATACCATGCCTTCATCAGCATGGAGAAGGTCGGCCATCTTGCCCGAGTCATACTCGTTCATTTGACAGCCAAAGGTTTTGATATAGAGCTTTTGCATATGCCGTTCTCAGGTTTATAGCTGGGGGCGAAACTCAGATTTTACTGCTTAAAACGCACTGGAGACTCATACGGCTTACTTACAAGAACCGATAAGCCGCAATTGCTATTAAGGTAGGAGGTATTGCTGCAATTAGTAGATAGAGTGCAGAAACCGCACCTCCAGGAAAGTGCTGTCTTAAGATAGCAATGCCTGCGGGATTCGGTGCATTGGCAATCACAGTGAGTCCACCGCCAGCAACCGCACCACCAACTAGCGCCAGTTTAAATTCTGGAGACGTGCCAGTGACCAATGATCCTAGGTATGTAAGGGCCGCATTATCAGTAAGGGCGGTGAGTGCAAGGCTTCCATAAAAGACTGCTGAAGGACTCATGATTTGAAGGGTGGGCTGCAACCACCATCCTTGTAAGGCGCCTAAAACTACTAACCCACCTAGGAAGAATCCCACCAATAAGGCCTCTTTCAAAATGAGGGGGCTTTGGTGTTTTGGGTATGCGGTAGTGAAGCCAATAAAAAACAAGAGTATCCACATGAAAATAATCGGATCATGTGCAAATACAACAACCCCAAATAAAAATAATAAATGCATTAGTACTACAGGAACTGGAATTTTTGATTCTTGTCTATCAATAGTAGGCTCAACTAGTTGACGGTGAAAAAGTAGCGTAGATCCAAGGGCATTAATGAAAATAGCAATGCAAGATTCAAGTCCAAAATTCGCAAACATAAATGCTGAGCTCCAGTTCCAGGTTGCAGCAACCATGAGGACTGGAGGGGCAGCAAAATTAGTAAGTGTGCCTCCAATAGAAATATTAACGAAGAGTACTCCAAGGGTGCCAAATAGCAATGCTTTTGAGCAATGATGACGGTAGACTAGATCGCGCAATAAAAATGCCGCCAAGGTCATGGCGGCAGGCTCGGTAATTAAAGAACCCAAGAGCGGTGTTATCGCGAGGGTTAAAAAATATAGAGCCGGCGC
>CANBYN010000134.1 GCA_947373615.1 Burkholderiaceae bacterium
GGAATACGATACTCGAGACGGGTACGTCCTTTACCATCACTTACCATGTCCTGCAATTCACCTTTGCGCTTACCTAAATCTTCCATAACCGCACCCTGAGTGGCATCTTCTACGTCAACCGTTAAGTTTTCGTATGGCTCCATCTTTACACCATTCTCCTCATGGAATACGACACGTGGGCGTGAAACTGCCATCTCATAGCCTTCACGACGCATTGTTTCCACCAAAATAGTGAGATGCAATTCACCGCGACCAGAAACCTCAAAAACAGTATCGTCATCAGTCTCTTTAACACGCAAAGCCATATTGGACTTAAGCTCACGATCCAAGCGCTCGCGAATTTGACGGCTAGTAACAAACTTACCTTCACGTCCAGCAAAGGGGCTGGTATTGACCATGAAATTCATGGTCAAGGTGGGCTCATCAATTTTTAACATTGGCAATGCTTCTGGTTTATCAACCGCACATACGGTTGTTCCAATGGCCAACTCTTCAATACCATTAATCAAAGCAATATCGCCGGCAATAGCTTCATCTACAATTTCACGCTCAAGACCTTTGAACTTCAGCACTTGGTTGACACGGCCTTTAAACGGCACACCATCAGGGCCATTCATGCAAATAACTTCCATACCAGATCTAACACGTCCACGATTTACACGGCCAATACCAATTTTCCCTACATAACTGTTGTAGTCGATAGAAGAGATCTGAAATTGCAAGGGACCATCTGGGTCATCATCGCGGACAGGTACATGTTCTAAAACAGCATCAAACAATGGACGCATATCGCCATCGCGAACATCCTCACTTATACCTGCGTAACCGTTTAAGCCTGAAGCATAGATGATTGGGAAATCTAACTGCTCTTCTGTTGCGCCGAGCTTATCAAATAATTCAAAAGTTGCGTTGATCACGTAGTCACAACGTGCACCTGGACGGTCAACCTTATTAATCACAACGATAGGCTTCAAACCGAGAGCTAAAGCTTTCTTGGTAACGAAGCGAGTTTGTGGCATTGGACCTTCTACCGCATCAACCAGTAGCAATACACCGTCAACCATAGACAGTACACGCTCTACTTCGCCTCCGAAGTCAGCATGTCCTGGGGTATCTACAATATTGATATGGGTGCCATCGTATTCCACTGCACAGTTCTTGGACAAAATAGTAATCCCGCGCTCTTTTTCTAGATCATTTGAGTCCATGACGCGTTCTGTCATTTTTTCATTCGCACGGAATGTGCCAGATTGGCGCAAGAGTTGGTCTACCAACGTCGTTTTTCCGTGGTCAACGTGGGCAATAATGGCGATATTACGAAGTGCGCGTTTAGTCATGTGAAGCTTCTAAAGTTAAAAATATAAAAAGGGTTATAAATAATTTTGATTGTTATGGTAACTAGGCTTGAGAAATCAAGCGTTTTGGATGCAATACCCCAGAACGCCAGTCGGCAGTGCCAATAAAGTTATGGGGTGCTGCGGTGGCACGATAAATACGAACCAAGGCTTCAATGGATGGCAGATTAAGCGGGACTCTTTGTCCCATCTCAAGACGCTTAGCCTGTTGCTCGTCAACGGTGAGGTGCGGCAAAGTTTGTAAAAGTGCATCCACTGGCAAAATATAGTTAGCACTATTTTGTAGCCCGCTTTGAATCGATTCAATCGTAAAGGACTGCTCTAAAGTTAAGTGCCCTACTTCGGTGCGGCGAAGACCAACTAAATGTGCGCCGCAACCTAATGCATTGCCAAGATCTTCAGCCAATATCCGAATGTAAGTACCTTTACTGCAAGAAACTTCTAAGGTTGCTTCTGGCCATTCAATATTCGTCCAGCGAATATGATGAATTGTGATTTCACGTGGTGCGCGCTCTAACTCAATACCAGCACGAGCATATTCATATAAAGGCTTGCCGTCACGTTTAAGCGCGGAATACATCGGTGGAATCTGAGAAATTAAACCAGTAAATTTGGGGAGCAATGCATCTAAGGCTATTTGAATAGCTTTTGCATCATCAAATACAGGTAATGCGAATTCTTCAACAATCTGACCTTCAGCATCACCAGTATCGGTGCGGGCACCAAATTTCACTCGAGCAATATACGTCTTGTCAGCTTCCAACAAATCCTGTGAATACTTAGTGGCTTCACCCAAGCAAATTGGTAATAAGCCAGTTGCCATTGGATCTAAAGTGCCTGTGTGCCCAGCTTTATCAGCATTAAAGGCACGCTTGACAGCAGTGACCGCACCCTGGGAACTCAATCCAAAAGGCTTATCAAGCAACACTACGCCGTCGATACGAATAGCCATGAATTATTTGGCCTCGTCTTTACGATCACTATCTACTGCTTGATCAATCAATCGAGACATCTCTATGCCATGTTCAACTGAGCTGTCATAGTGAAAATGCAATGTTGGTACAGTGTGAATATGCAAACGCTTAAACAGTAAGGAGTGTAAGTAGCCAGCCTTATCCTGGAGCGCCTTTAAAGCGTGTTCAGGTTCTGCACCCAAAACGGTGAAAAACACTTTGGCGTGTGCCAAGTCAGGAGTGAGTTCAATACTTTGCAAAGTAATTAAACCCAAGCTAGGACTGCGCAATTCACGCGGAATAAGTTCGGCCAGATCTCGCTGAATTTGATCGGCGAGACGCTGGTTACGATGCGGGCTAGTTTTATGCATATTACTTAGAGTGAGCGCGCCACTTCAGTTACTTCAAATACCTCAAGTTGGTCACCTTCTTTAATATCGTTATAACCTTTAAGTGATAGACCGCACTCAACGCCAGCACGAACTTCCTTAGCATCATCTTTGAAACGCTTAAGCGAATCGAGCTCGCCAGTCCAGACAACTACGTTATCACGTAGGAGACGAACACTTGAAGTACGTTTAACGACACCATCAACTACTAAGCAACCTGCAATCGCTCCGACTTTAGATACCAAGAAGACTTGACGAACATCAACTAGACCCGTGATTTCTTCTTTCTTATCCGGAGTCAACATGCCACTCAATGCCAATTTCACTTCATCAACGGCATCATAAATAATGTTGTGATAACGAATATCTATGCCATTATTTTCGGCCAACTTCCGAGCAGCAGCATCTGCACGTGAGTTAAAGCCAATAATGACTGCCTTAGAAGCAACCGCTAAATTCACGTCAGTTTCTGTAATACCACCTACAGCAGCATGAACAATTTGGACTTTAACTTCAGGGGTAGATAACTTCATTAAAGATTGAGCCAAGGCTTCTTGAGAGCCCTGAACGTCTGCCTTAATAATAAGAGGCAGCAATTTCGCCTCAATAGCACCTTCACCCATGTTTTCCATCATGTTTTCGAGTTTGACTGCTTGCTGTTTTGCTAACTTCACGTCGCGGAACTTACCTTGACGGAAGAGTGCAATCTCACGAGCTTTACGCTCATCAGGAACCACTTGCACTGACTCGCCTGCCGCAGGAACTTCAGATAAACCTTGAATCTCAACTGGAATAGATGGACCAGCTTCATTACATGGCTTACCGTTCTCATCCATCATCGCGCGAACGCGGCCGAATGTAGAGCCAGCTAGCAACATGTCACCGCGCTTAAGTGTTCCAGATTGAACTAAAACGGTAGCAACAGGACCTTTGCCTTTATCCAATCGTGCTTCAATGACCAATCCTTGGGCGGGAGCATCTTTAGGCGCTTTAAGTTCTAGAATTTCAGCTTGCAAAAGTACGTTCTCTAACAAAGCATCAATGCCTTCGCCAGTTTTTGCGGACACAGAAATAAATGGCACGTCGCCACCGTATTCTTCAGGAACAACTTGCTCTGCTACCAATTCAGTTTTGACTCGTTCAGAATTAGCTTCTGGCTTATCAATCTTATTAATTGCAACAACTAAAGGCACGCCACCGGCAACTGCATGGTGAATCGCTTCTTTTGTTTGCGGCATCACGCCATCATCTGCTGCTACAACCAAGATCACGATATCAGTTGCCTTAGCACCACGTGCACGCATCGCCGTAAAGGCTTCGTGACCCGGAGTATCGAGGAAAGTAATCATGCCACGTGGGGTTTCTACGTGGTATGCACCGATATGCTGCGTAATACCGCCCGCTTCGCCTGTGGCAACTTTGGCCGCGCGAATTTTGTCCAGTAAGGAAGTTTTACCGTGGTCAACGTGACCCATCACAGTAACTACTGGAGGGCGTGGCAATAACTCTGCATCGTGACCATCAGTTCCTAGATCTAAGTCTGGATCATCCAATTTAGCAGCAAGTGCTTTATGACCCATTTCTTCCACGAGGATCATGGCAGTATCTTGGTCAAGCACTTGATTGATTGTCACCATCTGACCCATACCCATCAAAAGCTTAATAACCTCGGCACTCTTTACGGCCATTGCATGGGCTAACTCAGCAACAGTAATTGTTTCAGGTACATGAACATCACGTACAACTGGTTCAGTTGGGACCTGAAAATTGGTATCAACGTTAGCTTCAGCAATTTGGCGCTGCTTCTTACGACCACCCCCTGAACGCCAGCCACCAACACCACCAGAAGAATCGCCTCGAGTCTTCAATCCGCCAGGTTTCTTTGCGCCTTCTTCTTGCCAAGTGGAAGATGTCTCGGAGGATTTGATTGTTTTGCCGCCAACTTTAGCAACGGCTTTTTTCTTATCATCAGCACCTTCAACTTTTGCTGGCTTATGCAAAGTACCTTTTTTGGCTTCTTCAGCAGCAATTTCACTTGGCGCCTTGAGAACGCGAGCGGGCGCGCTCATCATGTCACGAATTGCTAAAGCTTCAGCTTCAGCAGCAGCGCGACGAACACGAATATCCGCTAACTCTTTTTCCTTGCTTACAGCAATCTCTTTAGCCGCTTTATCAGCTTGAGATTTTTTTTCAGCTGCAACTGCAACAGCGTCTGGAGCTTTGTCAGCAAGATGCTCTTCCTTTTCAACAATAGGAGTAGCCACTTCTTTTTGACGAGCTTCTTCAGCAGCCCTCATCTCCGCCTCTTGTCGAGCCAATAACTCAGCGTGACGTGTCGCCTCAGCTGCGCGTTTCTCCAACTCTTCTTCAGAAATAACTGACTTTGCCGGCGCAGCCTTGGTTTCAGCCACTACTGGAGCAACCTCTACTGGAGGTGCTTCAGGTGCTTTATCGCCAGCTTTTACCAACACGCGCTTTTTGCGCACCTCTACTTGCACGGTGCGAGTACGACCAGCAGAATCTGCCTGACGAATTTCAGAGCTTTCGCGCTTAATTAAAGTAATCTTTTTGCGTGCGCCTGCATCAGCATTACCATGTGCTTTTTGCAAATGCTCGAGCAGGACTGTTTTATCCTTTTCGGTAATGCTATCGTCCTCAGAACCTTTTTCGATACCGGCCGACTTCAGCTGATCCAATAGGTCTGATGCGGTACGTTTTAATTCTTTAGCGAGTACTTTTACTGTTGTTGCCATGCACTACTTCCTCTCATGAAGTAAACCAATGTTCGCGCGCTTTCATGATGAGCGTTTTCGCAGTTTCTTCGTCAATTTGTGTCGCCTCAACCAGCTCATCAA
>CANBYN010000135.1 GCA_947373615.1 Burkholderiaceae bacterium
CGATAGTGATCGTAACTCTATCTACGAGTTTTTTGTTGTGGGACTTGCGTAAGCGCGAGTTAACCCATAACCGTTTGGAGACTATAGGTATTACCAAGATTTTTGTAGAACAAACAGAGCGCAGCTTTGAAAGTGCCGATTTGGTTTTAAAGGGTGTGCAAGATCGGTTGAATTCTTCATTTGGCAATCAATTCTCTTTGGATAGTCTGGAAGTCCATTTATTGTTAGGGACGCGTGTTTTGGGGATGCGTCAACTAGATGCTTTGTATCTAGTGGATCCAAGTGGGCGATTGGTTAATTCATCTCTCGAATTACCAACCAAAATAGTTTCGGTAGCGGACCAAGATTTTTTCAAAGCATTGATTAATAAAAAGAATAGCGAACTATTTATAGGTAAGCCATATCGAAATCAGCAAAAAAAGGAATGGACCCTTCACCTCGCAAGAAAAATCTATTCTCAGGAGGGTGTTTTTAAAGGGGTCATCGTAGGTGCAATTGATATTGCCCATTTTGAAGATATCTATCAGTTATTAAAGATGGACTATCCGAGACCGGTTTCCCTCTATCGAGATGATGGCGTATTGATTGCCAGCTTCCCGCATCGTGAAAGCATGATTGGGGAAAGGGCGCCTGAGCTTGGTGAAGAATTACCAAGCCTTGATATTGGAAAAATTCAGTTTTTGGCTCACAAGAGAAGTGGTGGGGAAAAAGAAGAATTGGCTTTGGGGGCTGTTCCAAAATTTCCACTTTTCATTGCTGTGACGAATGATGAGGAGGAGGCTTTAGCATCTTGGCGTGAGACGTCTATTCCAATTGCAATGTCTTCTATTTTGGTTTGTATTTTTATTATTTGTGCGGCAGGTTTATTGATTCGCGAGGCAATGCGTCAGCAAAAATTGACTAATGAATTAGGTGCTGCCCATAATCGCTATCAACATACGATTAATTCTGTGATGGATGCCATCATTGCGGTAGATGAAAAGCAAAATATTATTTTATTTAACCCTTCTGCTGAGAGGATGTTTGGACTGCAAGCAGAAAACGTAGTTGGTCAATCTTTACTTAAGCTTTTACCAGAACGTTTTCGTGCGGCGCATCAAGGCCATGTTCAGTATTTTAAAAAGTCTGATGTTGGTTCTCGAACGATGGGGCCTCAGTTGGGTATTGTTGGTCTACGATCTGATGGCATTGAATTTCCAATTGAATCCACAATTTCTCAAACTATTATTAATGGTGAGCGTCAGTTAACTGCAGTATTGCGAGATGTCACTGAGCGTCGTCGTGCAGAGACTGAATTGCGTGAAATGAACTTACAGTTACGTGGCCTCTCAAAGTCCCTGCAAAGCATTCGCGAAGAAGAAAGATCTCGAATTGCTCGAGAACTTCATGATGATTTAGGGCAGCAATTAACTGGGCTCAAGCTTGAATTATCTTGGCTCAATG
Organism: Burkholderiaceae bacterium; assembly: GCA_947373615.1. GTDB lineage: Bacteria > Pseudomonadota > Gammaproteobacteria > Burkholderiales > Burkholderiaceae > Polynucleobacter. The sequence goes on from CANBYN010000135.1 coordinate 1,444, forward strand.
GGCGCATTAAAGAGGGGCGCCTTCCTCCTGAAGAGCGCATCACGGAAATGAGGCAACAATTAGATGGAGCCATCTCTTCAGTGCGCCGTATCTCAACCGAATTGCGCCCCATTATTTTGGATGACTTGGGGTTTGATGAGGCTGTTAAATGGCTTGTGAGTGAATTTATAAAGCGCACTCAAATCCCGGTAAGTCTTGAGCTGAGGGCTGATATAAGTATTGACAATGTGGAGTTGGCCACTGCATTTTTTAGAATTGTCCAAGAATCCCTCACCAATATCGCGCGCCATTCGAGTGCCACCCAAGCCCATATTGTCTTGAAGAAAGAGGATCAGCTATTGATACTTTCGATATCCGATAATGGCCAGGGACTTCCGCCAGAGTTGCAGTCAGGGGGCTTTGGTTTGGTGAGCATGCGTGAGCGTGCAAATTCCTTAGGAGCTAAATTTACGATCAGAAATAACGATCAAAAAGGTATTACTATTTGGGTGGAACTTGATTTAAATGCGTCAATCTTTACTGGGGTTACTGTATGAAGTACGAAGTTTTAGTTGCAGATGATCATGCCATTATTCGTGATGGTCTTAGAAAGATTCTCGCAGATACCGAAGACTTGGTAGTGGCTGGAGAAGCCAGTAATGGCAATCAAGCTCTTGAGAAAGTGCGGGAGCGTGACTGGAGTATTGTGGTGCTCGATTTGTCCATGCCAGGCAGGAGCGGCATCGAGCTCATTAAGTTGATGAAATCTGAGCGACCTAAATTACCGATTTTGATCTTTAGTATGCATCCTGAGGAGCAATATGCTGTGCGCGCCATTCGCGCTGGAGCATCTGGATATCTATCCAAGGAGGAGAATAGCGACCATTTTTTACCTGCTATACGCCGGGTGGCTGCTGGCGGCATGTTTATTAACTCCAAAGTGGCAGAATTATTAGCTGTTGATGCTTCGCCAGGCGCAAATACTCACCTTCACACCAGCCTATCTAATCGAGAGCACGAGGTATTAATTCGGATCGTGAAAGGCGTAAGTCTGACTGATATCGCTGACGAGTTTTCTTTAAGTGTTAAGACTATTAGTACCCATAAAACCCATATCCTGTCTAAGTTAGGCCTCTCCAATCAAGCCGATCTTATTCGCTATGCCATTGAGCATAAATTGCTAGATTTAGATAAATAGAGGGATAAGTCCTATTTGACATAGGATTTTTCCTATGTTTATTTACCTAAGCCGTCCTATATCTATAGGGCTAGGCAAAAAATAAAATTCTCCTTAAGCAATTAAACCTAGGGTATTTCTGGGTTAGACCAAAAGGAGAATTAAATGACACAAGCCAAACAAATCTTACGTGCCCTGGTAATGGGTGCCGCTGCCTTGACTTTCGCCTCATTCGCACATGCTGCACCAGATGCAGAAGCTGCAAAAGCATTAGCCAAGCAAAACAACTGCTTCAAATGTCATGCAATCGATAAAGACAAAGATGGCCCTTCCTATCATAGTGTTGCCGAGAAATATAAAGGCAAGCCAAATGCCGAAGCAAAGCTAATTAATCACCTTACCAGTGGTGAAAAAGCAAAATTCCCAGATGGCCATGAGGAAGAGCACAAGATTGTAAAAACATCTCCACCAAAAGATCCAGAGCAAGTGAAAAACTTGGTTGACTGGATTTTGGCTCAATAAGAATTTAGTAATTATCTAGTAAATAAAACACTCGAAATCGTAAGCACGAGGAATAGAAATGAAGATCTTCAAAAAACTTCTAGTTATAAGCGCAGTAATGGGTGCCATTGGTTTGGCGCCCTCTGCATTTGCACAAAGCAACTTGCCTGATATTGGTAAGTCTAAAGCGGATGTGGCGAAAGCTGCGTTTAAGGAAGATGCTAAATGTACTAAGTGCCACGATGAGAGTGAAAATGCTCCCATTCTTTCTATTTACCAAACCAAGCATGGCGTAAAGGGTGATTCACGTACCCCTTCCTGCACAACATGCCATGGCCAAAGTGATAAACATTTGGCCGGTGATAAAGACGGCAAAGGTCGTCCAGCACCAGATGTGGTATTTAAGAAAGGTGTTTACGAAAAGTCTAGTGAAGATCATCGTGCTGATCAATGCTTAGCTTGTCATAAAGGCACCAAACGCAATAACTGGAGCGGTAGTGCTCACCCAGTAAATGATGTCGTTTGTAATGATTGCCACAAAGTGCATAAGCCAGCTGACCCTGTGCTTTCCAAGCAGACTCAAACACAAGTTTGCTTTACTTGCCATAGAGAACAACAGGCAGATAGCAAGAAAAACTCTACCCATCCAATTGATGTGAAAAAAGTAGTTTGCTCTGATTGCCATAATCCACACGGATCATCAGGCCCAACATTACTTAAGAAAAATACTCTCAACGAAACCTGCTTCTTGTGCCATGCAGAAAAACGCGGCCCATTGCGCTTTGAACATCAACCAGTGGTTGAGAACTGCGCTAACTGCCACACTCCCCATGGTTCGAATATCACTCCATTGCTCAAAGATCGCCCACCAATGCTTTGCGATGATTGCCATGATGGACCTCATGGAAGCAAGACTCCATTTGGAGCAAATATGGGTGGTTTGCAAACTGCACCAACCAATACCAAAACAGGAGCTGCCTTGACCGCATCAAATCAGGCGACTGGACGCGCATGCCTTAACTGCCACGTCATGGTTCATGGATCGAATAGCCCTGCTGGTGGATTATTCCAACGTTGATTATTAATAGCTAAAGAATATTTAGGAAATTGGAGAATGTTATGAAAGTTCGTAACTCACACTTAAAGCTCAGTATCTTGAGCCTTGCTATGATCGGCGTATTTAGCTCTATGTATGCTTACGCTGATGAAGAGGAGGCCGCCGCCCTCATGAACCCAACCAGTACGGTTGAGGTGGAGGCAATTTCAGTTTCAGTCAATTCGCAAAAGTTTGGCGAATATAACGGACTGAATAAGCAAGGCGTTGTTCCTAACGGAAATTTAAATATCCGTGGCGGGGATGCCTACAAAGATAACGCGAATGGTGGTACTCAGCGTTGGGTAATTCAAGGAACTGACCTTGGTCTTAGCGATCGTTCAGCGAATATTGGCTTTAGCGATCAAGGCAACTGGGGAGCTAACATTGGATATGATGAGTTAACTCATAATGTATCTTCAGGTTATCAAACTCCCTATCTAGGATCGGTGGGTCAAAATAGTTTTACATTGCCATCCAATTTCACTGGAGCAGCTTCAGGTACTGGGGCAAATGCTAAAGGCAGCCCCGCAAATACCAATTTATTAGGTAACGGTCAGCTTAGCCAGTTTAATAATGAAAATATATCTACTACTCGAAAAAATACTTCGTTTAATGCCATCAAGGTAATTGATCCAGGCTTAAATGTGACATTGGACTATAACCACCTAGATCAATCTGGTGCAAAGTTAATGGGCTTTGCATCAGCTGGATTGAGTGGAGGTGCGGCTTCGAGCGGCGAAAAGACATCAATTTTGCCAAATCCAACCAATTATCAAACCGACACGGTGACTGCGGCTATTAATTGGCAAGGTGAGAAGGCACGTTTTTCTGGATCTTATTTTGGATCATTCTTTAGGGATGGCTATAACGGTGTCAATTTCCAAACATTTGCCACTCCAAATCCAATTCAAACAATGAGTACTGCGCCAAGCAACATGTTGCAGCAGTTAAATTTTGGTGGTGGTTATGATTTTTCAAATTTAACCAAGCTTGCTGGCAATTTTTCAATTGGTCGTAACACCCAAAATTCTGCTACAGACTTTGACCCCTATATGATGACGGGCGCTTTTCCAACAGCCGCCTTTAATGGTTTGGTAAATACGACCCACTTTGATCTGAAGCTAACCGATAAAACCATTAAAGATTTAAATCTTTTGGCAAGTTATAAGTTTGATCAGCGTAATAATTTAACTCAGTCAAACTTGTATAGCTTCAATCAAATTGCCACCACTTCAAATGGATCTAGCGCTCCCTATAGTCCAAGCACTCCACTAAGTTTTCAGAACTCTCAATTTGATTTGGGCGGCGATTACAAGATTACCAAAGATCAAAAAGCAAGTTTGAACTAT
>CANBYN010000136.1 GCA_947373615.1 Burkholderiaceae bacterium
CTGCTGGCGAAGAAGTGGTGGCTCCCTCAAGCGCCAAACCAAAAACAGAAGATTTATCTAAGTCCACAGCTTCTGGAAAATATGTTATCCAGATTGGTGCCTTTGCTTCTGAAGAACGTGCAAAAGGTTGGATTGCGAAGTTGAAAGAACAAAAGATTCCAAACTACGTTTTGAATAAAACGGGTAGCGATGGTATTAAGTTGTATGTATTGCGTGCTGGCCCTTTTACGGATAAAGACGCGGCCGAAGCGGCGGAAAAGAAAATTAAAGATATGGGCCTTTCACCAAGGCTTGTAGAGACAGGTAAACAGTAATGGAGTACTTATCCACCCTTAAGTTAACGCCGGTGGATTACTTCACCTTAGTTGTGCTCTTGGTCTCTGCCTTGGTGGGAATTTCGCGCGGCTTGTTCAAAGAGGTTCTCGCATTAGCCTCTTGGTTTGTAGCGGCTTGGGTCGCATTCCATTACAGCAACTACCTCTCTACTGAGTGGTTATCCACATTTCATCTAGATGAGTTGTTAAGTCTTGGTATTAGTTTTTTGATTTTATTTGTTTTAACGCTGATTGCTTGTGGCTTATTTGGCGGAGTAGTGCAAAAAATTATTTTGTCGGCGGGTTTAAGCTTAACTGATCGTTTCTTGGGATTGGTGTTTGGCTTAATGCGGGGTGGTCTTATCGTGGTTGTGCTTGCAACACTCGCTGCGTTAACCCCAATTCCACAAAGTTTGGCCTGGAAGAATGCCATTACCAGGCCAGCAATTGATATGGCAACCAGTTTAATTAAAGGTTGGCTACCAGCTGACTGGGCTAAGCAATTGGGCGATGCAATGCCCAAAGTTACGCCTACCATTACTCCTAAAATAACAATAGGAACTTAGAGATATGTGCGGCGTCGTTGGAACTGTTTCCCACTCACCAGTAAATCAACTTCTCTATGATGCCTTGTTGCTTTTGCAACATCGCGGTCAGGATGCGGCAGGTATCGCAACGATGAATGGTAATTCGTTCACGATGCATAAAGCCAATGGCTTGGTTCGAGATGTGTTTAGAACTCGAAATATGCGTAGTTTGGTAGGTAATGCTGGTATTGGCCAGGTTCGTTACCCAACAGCTGGTTCTGCTAGTAGCGAAGAAGAGGCGCAACCTTTTTATGTAAGCGCTCCATACGGCATTATTTTGGCTCATAACGGTAATCTCACAAATGCTCCAAGTTTGCGTGTTGAAATGGCATATCGTGACCGTCGCCACATCAATACAAGCTCGGATACAGAAGTACTACTTAACGTGTTGGCTGATGAGCTTCAAAAAGAAACCAATAGTGCAGCCTTAGATGAAGGCGCGATGTTTAATGCAGTTACCGGTGTAACAAGTCGCGTTAAGGGTTCATATGCAGTTGTTTCACTCATTGCCGGATATGGCTTATTGGCTTTTCGTGATCAGTTCGGGATTCGTCCTTTGTGTCTTGGTCGTATCGATACTCCCCAAGGTCCCGAGTGGATGATTGCTTCTGAGTCAGTTGCTCTCGAGGGTTTGGGGTTTACTTTTGTTCGTGATGTAAATCCTGGAGAAGCAATCTACATTGACTTGGATGGAAATTTCTACTCACGCCAATGTGTGCCCAATGCTGTATTAACACCTTGTATTTTTGAATATGTATACATGGCTCGTCCAGACTCCACCATTGATGGTGTCACTGTCTACAACGTCCGAATGCGTATGGGTGATTATTTAGCGGAGAAGATTCGCAAAGAAACCAATGTCGATGAGATCGATGTGGTGATGCCTATTCCCGATTCTAGTCGTCCGGCAGCAATGCAAGTGGCTAAGAACTTAGGTGTTGATTATCGCGAAGGTTTTTTTAAGAATCGCTATATCGGCAGAACCTTCATCATGCCGGGTCAAGCTGTTCGCAAGAAGTCCGTACGTCAAAAATTGAATGCTATGCGCATTGAATTTAAAGATAAAACGGTCTTGATCGTAGATGACTCTATCGTGCGTGGTACCACCTCCTTTGAGATTGTGCAAATGGCTCGTGAGTCTGGCGCTAAGAAAGTCATCTTTGCATCAGCTGCACCTCCAGTGCGTTTCCCGAACGTCTACGGCATTGATATGCCAACCCGTAGTGAGTTGGTCGCCTATGGCCGCACTGATGAGGAAATTAATAAGATGATTGGTGCCGATCAATTGATCTACCAAAGTGTTGAGGATATGAAGCAAGCGGTGAGGGATATCAATCCTAATATTCATCAATTTGAGGCCTCTTGCTTTGATGGCAACTACATCACTGGCGACATTACCGAGTCTTATCTTGATGCTTTAGAAGCAGCCCGTAATTCGTCTGCTGCTAAGGCTGATCGTCAACGCGATTCTAGCGATTTTGCACGCTCACAACTCCATCTGCATTTGGCTACCGAAGACTAAAAAGCGACAGGAATTTGCCTCACTCAAGGCAAATCCACAATTCGGTGTCAAAATAGCAGGATGAAGAGTAAAACTACACGTCAAAAACCGGATTTTTCTAAGCTAGCGCTTGAAACCCTAGCAGTTCGCGCTGGTACTCGTCGCACCGCTGAATATCAAGAGCATTCAGAGGCAATGTTCCTGACCTCTAGCTTCTGTTTTGATAGCGCTGAATTGGCTGCTGATGGTTTTGCACATGCTGACCAAGGCTTTATTTATTCTCGCTTTACTAATCCAACGGTAAGCATGTTCCAAGATCGTTTGGCTGCATTAGAGGGTGGTGAGGCCTGTATTGCAACTGCTTCTGGCATGTCAGCTATTTTAACGATGGCAATGGCGCACCTTCAGGCGGGCGACCATGTAATTTGTTCGCGCTCAGTATTTGGTGCAACGATTCAGTTATTCACTACGATCTTGGGCCGCTTCGGTATCACGACTACTTATGCTGACTTGGCTGATACTAAGTCATGGCAAGCTGCTATCCAACCTAATACCAAACTGTTTTATTTGGAGACACCTTCAAACCCGCTAACTGAGATTGCAGACATCAAGGCAATTTCAAAAATTGCTAAAAAAGCTGGTGCATTATTTGCGGTAGACAATTGTTTCTGTACACCTGCTTTGCAAAAACCTTTATCTCTGGGGGCTGATGTAGTGATTCATTCGGCGACAAAGTATTTGGATGGCCAGGGCAGAATGGTTGGGGGCGCCATAGTTGGACGCAATGATTTCATCATGGGCAAAGTGTTTCCTTATGTGCGCACTGCGGGACCAACACTCTCAGCCTTTAACGCTTGGGTATTCCTAAAGGGTCTAGAGACTCTAGAGCTTCGCATGAAGCAGCAGAGCCAGAATGCGCTCGCCTTAGCCCAGTGGCTCGAAAAGCAACCTGGAGTGGAGCGCGTTTACCATCCCGGTCTCAAATCGCATCCCCAACATGCCTTGGCAATGCGACAACAAAAAACGGGTGGAGCGATTGTGTCCTTCACTCTTAAAGGTGGAAAAAAATCCGCATTCAAGTTGATTAATCAAACCAGGCTTTGTTCCATCACAGCAAACCTTGGTGATACTCGCACGACCATTACCCATCCGGCAACAACGACGCATTGCCGCGTAACTCCTGAGGCTCGTAAAGCTGCAGGAATTACCGATGGATTGGTACGCATAGCTGTTGGTCTTGAAAATATTAACGATCTAAAGAGCGACCTCCTTGGTGGACTCAAAAAATAATCAAGTACATCAAGATAGGCTCATGAGTTTTTCTGATGCGACCCAGTTCTGGAATGAACGCTTTGATAAGAAAGAGTTCATCTTTGGCCGCGAGCCAAATGAATATCTTGTCGAGCAGGCGAAGCAACATCTAAAGCATGGCAGCAAAGTGCTTTGCATTGCTGATGGTGAAGGGCGCAATGGGGTTTGGTTAGCCAAGCAAGGCATGCAAGTAGTCGGCTTTGATGTTTCTGACATAGCTCTAGTTAAAGCTAGGCAGTTTGCCATGGACAATCATGTCGAGATTAAGTACTCATTAAGCGATACTGATGGTTTTGATTGGCAAACTAATACCTACGATGCCGTTATCGCCATCTTCATTCAGTTTGCTGATGCCAAGATGCGTGAACGTATATTTAAAAACGCGTATGTCGCATTAAAGAAGGGTGGAATATTTATTCTGCAGGGTTACACGCCAAAGCAAATTGAATATAAAACTGGTGGCCCATCGCTTCTTGAGCATCTCTATACTGAAGAGTTGATCAAAAATCTTGCGAAAGAATTTGAGATCCTCGAATTGCGCTCTTATGAAAGAGAGCTTAATGAAGGCGCAAGACATGCCGGCATGTCAGCATTGCTGGGCTTAGTGGCTAGAAAATAATTATTTCCATTACACTACTTCAGTGAAAACAATCAAGATTAAAATTACTCGGCAATAGCAACAGTAACTGCAAAAATACGGTGAAGTTGCTTGAGGGTGTTGCGAAAAAGAAAGTTTTTCATATCACCATGGAGAAAGTGGAAGAAATACATGGCATCATGAATTTAACTTTCTTTTAACTCCAACCGTCGTGATCGATAAGAAAGTGGTTTGGGGGTATACCCAGTAGAAAAAAGCCGATGCATGCTTCTCGTAAGAATCAGTTTTAACTGAAATAGAGACCGATGCATAAAAATAGGGGGTATAAATGGGCAGCAATCAAATTTCGTACGATGAGTGCCTTTGTTTGCTCTTTCGTTAGTGCAGGCTTGGATAATTGTTTTGAGCAGATTAGAAAGATTGGCAACACAAAAACTGTGATTCCAGTTTCCTTAGGTATTTCAAAAAAATAGATTGCAGTTAATTGAAATACATAGGCTGTTATGAATATTCCACTGTACCAAACGCGTAATTCATGGGGTGAGCATATGGTGGCTAAAGTATATTTTTTGGCTATACGATCAGCCTCAATATCAGGCACTTGGTTGACTAAAAGTATGTTGGCAACCATCAACCCATAGGCTATACCGACTGGAATAGCTCCATAAGCCATCTGGTTAAGCTGCATGCTGGCAAACCCAATCACCACAAGTGACCACGCGACCGTAATTGCAAGTTCACCCAAAATGCCTTTGGACATTAACTGCAGAGGTGGGGCTGAGTAGGTCCAGGCAATGAAAACTCCAAGAAATCCTATAGATACTAAGTTCCAAGTGGTTTTGGAGCATATGTAAATGCCAATCGTTACGCTGATCAAGATTAAGATCAGCGCTACGCTAAAGATTTGAGCAGGACTTAACACCTTATTTTGGATAAATCGACTGCCACCGGTGAAGGGGCTAATGCGTTTGTAATTGCAGGCATCGCTTCCATTGAGGTGGTCAAAATAATCATTTAGCAGATTGGCGGAGGCATGCACCATCAGAACTAGCGCTATTCCTAGAAGATTAGTTGTCCAATTCTCTCGTGAGATATTGGGTAGTAGTAGTCCAATAGAGCAGCCCAGTAGAGTTATTACTAGGAATGAAGGACGAGTGGCCAGAAAAAAAGAGATTGGCTTAGCCATGCAAAAGCAAAGGTTTCTGTGTATTTGTTAGTTGTGGAATCAATGTCA
>CANBYN010000137.1 GCA_947373615.1 Burkholderiaceae bacterium
GCTGATTGGAAAGCTAGTGCTATTGCTTGCTAATACTGCCTCTGGTTTTGCATACTGCTCTAATTTGGCAAACAATTCTTGCTTGATGTCTAAGCGCTCAGGAATACATTCAATCACCAAATCAACTTCAGCCCAATCAACCTCTTCAAGAGAACCTGCAACAGTCAATAAATGAATTCGATTCTCATAACCTAGCTCAGTCATGTTGCTTACAAAGTAATCAGGTAATAGCGCTCGTCGCTCAGTAGTTGGCTCAACTACTTGTACGGCACAACCGCCACGTGCGCAGACTGTAGCAACATCGGCACCCATCGTGCCTCCGCCGACGATTACTACCTTGGTTTCTGCAGGGGTAAACAACATTACATATTCTCCTAATGGCAAAGCACTTTTAATAAAAATCCTCATACAATGGGGTCATTATTTCAATAAAAAACATGGTGAGACATGATCCCCGTCAATTCGGTGTTACAGGTTGGTCATTTCCCTGAAATTATGCAGGCAGAAATTGATCGACGCTTCACTCCAAAATACCACCCCGATCCACAAGCCCCAGCACCAACTGGAAACTTTCAAGCAATTTTGATTCGCTCCAATACCAAACTGCCTGAGTCTCTAGTAAAGCAGATTCCCAGCATTCATATGGTAGCAACCTGTGGCGTGGGGTATGACAACCTTCCCTTGAGCTACCTCAAAGAACGAGGTATCAAAGCCTCCAACACACCAGGCGTTTTAAATGATGCTGTCTGCGAGCTTGCGATTGGCATAATGCTAAGCCTATTACGCCGTATTCCCGAAGCTCAAGAATTTGTAAAAAGCTCCGCTTGGTCTAAAGGCCTATTTCAGCTAACTACTACATTAGCCGGTAAGCGGGTAGGCATAGCGGGTATGGGTCGCATAGGTCAGGACTTAGCTAAGCGTTTGGAACCTTTTAAGGTCGAGATTGCTTATACAGGTCCCAACGCAAAGTCCTTGCCTTATATTTACTATCCCAGCATTCATGAATTGGCTGCTAACTGCGACGTGCTTTTCTTGACCTGTCCAGCTACTTCTGAGACCGATAAAATGATTAATTCAGAGGTTCTAGAGGCATTGGGGCCAACTTCTTATTTAATTAATATAGCTCGAGGCAGTGTAGTGGACGAAGCGGCACTTTTATATGCGCTGCAGCATAAAAAGATTGCTGGCGCCGCTTTGGATGTCTTTGAAAATGAACCAAACCCAAATTCAGCCTTCTTAAATCTTGATAATGTTTTATTAACACCTCATATTGGGAGTGCCACTTTGGAAACCCGAATAGCAATGACCAATTTAGCCGTAGATAATTTAGAAGCATTTTTTAAACAACAACCACTTCCTTCGGAAGTTGAAAAATAAAACGGAGTCAGCATGACCATCTCTTTGCACCCTTCCACTTTACCCGCCGTCTTATCGCCGGTCTTAACCCCCTTTAAAGCCGATGGGAGTCCAGATGCTGCAAAGCTACTCAAACAATGCAAATGGCTAGAGGCCAATGGTGTCGGTCAAGCTGTTTTTGGTACGAACTCTGAAGCAAATTCAATGTCTGCCCCACAAAAGATGAACACTTTGACTTCACTGATCGAGGGCGGCCTTAATCCAGAACATATGATGCCTGGAACTGGCGCAACATCTATTGATGCAACAGTTAATATGACGCGTCATGCCGTCAATCATAAATGTCCCGGAGTATTGATGTTGCCACCGTTCTATTACAAAGACATTTGTGACGATGGTCTCTTCGCTTACTTTTCAGAAGTGATTCAAAAGATTGGCAATGCTGCGCTACAAATTTATATCTACAACATTCCTCCAGTGACCAAAATTAATTTAAGCCTCTCTTTGCTTGAACGTCTAACAAAAGAATATCCAAAGACTGTAGTAGGCATGAAAGATAGCTCTGGTGATTGGTCTTATACCGAATCCGTCATCAAACTGCTAGCGCCCTCTGGATTTCGCGTATACGCAGGTAACGAAGTATTCTTGATGCGTACCTTACGAGCAGGCGGTGTTGGCTGCATCTCAGCCACCACCAACATCAATCCCAAAGCTATCGCTGACTTAGCGGCACACTGGAGAGAATCAAACGCGGATGAGCGCCAAGCTGGATTAGATAAAGTACGAAGCATCTTTGCAAAGTACCAAATGATTGCGGGCATGAAGACTGCAGTAGCTCATTACAGCAAAGATCCAGAGTGGCTCCGAGTGCGTCCACCGCTAGTTCAGTTAAGCGCCGATCAACAAGAAAAATTGCTTAGTGAATTGCAAGCAATCAATTTCAGCATGCCAGGCCTTTAATTAAAAACATAAAATATTTAGGAGACTTGAATGAAATTACTTAAAGCTATTGTGCTCTCTCTCAGCTTCTTATGGGCAGGTGTACAAGCGCAAAATATCTCTATTGCAACTGGTGGAACTGGCGGTGTTTACTACCCAATGGGCGGTGGTTTGGCCTCAGTTCTCTCTAGTAAGGTTCCAGGAATGTCAGCCACGGCTGAAGTGACGGGCGGTTCAGTAGACAACCTTAATCTGATTGGTACTGGAAAACCTTATGTCGGCTTTTCTATGGCCGATGCAGCCAAAGATGCGCAGATTGGAGATGGTAAATTTGCTGGCAAAAAAGTGGATCTGCGCACTCTCGTAGTTCTGTATCCTAATTTGATGCACGTTGTAACCGTGGACTCCACGGGCATTAAGTCGATGAAGGATTTGAAGGGTAAGCGCATTAGCACGGGCGCTCCCGGAAGTGCTACCGAAGTTATGGCCTTTCGCTTATTGGAAGCTGCTGGCATTGATAAAGATAAAGATGTGAAACGTGAGCGCTTAAGCGTAGCAGAATCGGTCAATGCCATAAAAGACCGTAAGATTGATGCGTTTTTCTGGGTAGGAGGGCTACCCACAGCTGCAGTCACCGACTTGGCTAACACCCCAGGAACCAAAATCGTGATGGTCGATACCAATCAAGAAGTGGCCGCCATGAATAAGAAATATGGAGATCTCTACTTCACCGCAAATATCCCCAAGGAAACCTATAGCGGGATGGCAAAAGACAATAAAGTTTCTGCTGTAGCAAATATATTAGTAGTTAACGCCAATATGCCAGATGATCAAGCTTATAAGATTGTTAAGGCTATTTTTGACAACAAGCTTGAGCTAGTCCGCACCCATCAAGAGTATATGAGTGTGAGCCTAGATAACCAAAAAACAAAATCTACTCCAGTAGATTTTCATCCAGGCGCACTGAAGTATTTCAAAGAAAAGAACGTCAAACTAAACTAAGTCTGTACTGGCAATATAGGGGTGAGCCAATCTCACCCCTTCTGCTTTAATGTTGTGCATAAATATAAATAAATAGGTAGAGACATGAATCAAAATGCCATTGACAATGAAACGCAAGAAAAACTAGACGCATTTATTAAGCAAGAAGAAGGAGATTCCAATGATTACAAGGGTCTCCTAGCCAAGTTCATTACACTAGTTGCTGTTGGAATGTCCCTGTTTCATCTATATGCTGCCTACTCGATTGTTCCTACTCAAGAGTTGCGCGTCATTCACGTTGCTCTAGTGTTATTTTTGGTTTTCTTAAGCTTCCCTATTGCAACGCGCTTTAAAAACCGATTAATGCCTTGGGATGTCATATTTGCCATAGCCTCGGTAATGATCGCTTATTACATTCTGAGTGGCGGTGATGATTTCATGGACAGAAATACCGCACCCAATTCAACTGATGTTGTTGTCGGCATCACATTGATTCTGCTCATTCTCGAGAGCGTCCGAAGAACAAATGGCATGATCCTAGTTTCCGTTACCGCTCTGTTTTTGCTCTACGCTTTGTTTGGCAATTATTTACCAGCACCATGGACACATAAAGGCTATGACTTAGATCGCCTGGTTGGCTACATGTACATGACTCTTGAAGGCATCTACGGTACTGCAGTAGATGTTTCGGCAACTCTCATCATACTTTTCACTATCTTTGGAGCTTTCTTGCAATTTACAGGCGCTGGCAAGTTCTTTATCGATTTCTCATTCGCTGCAATGGGAGGAAAATCCTCCGGTGTGGGTAGAACAATTGTGATGTCGTCATTTCTTTTGGGCGGCCCATCTGGATCAGGAGTTGCCACCACCGTCACCGTAGGATCAGTAGCAGCTCCCATGCTCGAAAAAGTAGGTTACGAACGAAATGCGGCTGGCGGTCTCTTGGCAGCCGGAGGATTAGGCGCCATCATCTCTCCACCAGTATTGGGCGCTGCAGCCTTCTTGATTGCAGACTTTCTAAAAATCTCTTACTTAGACGTGTTGTTGATGGCAACCATCCCAACCATTCTTTTCTACCTAGGCTTATTTGTCATGGTAGAGATTGATGTTCGCAAATACGGCATGAAGAACATTCACTTTGAATCCTCCGAGTCCGCATGGCAACTCACTAAAAAATACTGGTTTCATTTCTTCTCACTAATTTCAATTGTGGTGTTCATGCTCATGGGCTTTTCACCTGTGATGTCAGTATTCTGGGCAACCGTCGTCTCAGCCTTCTCTAGCATGTTGCGCGAAGATACCGCCATCATTCCTTGGGCTTGGTTCAAGGGAAAGCAACCCATCATCTCAGGACTTTATAACTCAAACCTTACTAAATCCTTAGCTTCAGGCTCTACCGGTGTTTTAGCAATTGCAGCAACTTGCGCTGGCGCAGGACTAATTGTAGGCACCGTCACTCTGACTGGCCTAGGTCTTAAGTTCAGCTCGATTGTGATTCAATATGCAGGCGGCTCACTCTTGCTGACCACCATTTTTACAGCGCTCGTAGTATGGGTAGTTGGCCTTGCAGTTCCTGTTACAGCGTCTTACATTATTTGTGCTGTCATTGCAGCACCTGCGCTCATTAATTTAGGTGTGCCAGCATTTGCAGCCCATATGTTTATCTTTTACTATGCAGTACTTTCAGAGGTATCACCTCCTACCGCACTCTCCCCCTTTGCCGCGGCGGCAATTTGCAAGGGCAACCCCTATAAGACAACCTTACAAACTTGGAAATATGTTGCGCCAGCAATCCTCGTACCATTTATGTTTGTTCTTGATAAATCAGGTGTGAGCTTATTGCTCATGGGCTCTACCAATGCTCTAGAACATGCTGATTGGATGCAAATAGCCTGGGTTTCATTTACCGCAGTAGCGGGCATTATCTGCCTAGCTGGTGGCTTGCAAGGTTGGTTTATTGAAAAAACCAAGGTCTTTGAACGCATCATTATGGTGGTATCAGGCGTGGCTCTAGCATACCCATCAACCGAGGCTGACTTAATAGGCTTCATTGGGTTCGGCTTAGTATTGATTACTCAAACCATGACCCATTTCAAACGTACCCCAAAAACTTCGTAAGCAGCACATTCCAATAAAGTATTCGCCTCACTCAACCATAACGCCCGCTATTGCGGGCTTTATGGTTTATCGATCAGAAATTTATGGTCGCTGCATTTTACGCAATTTTTGTCCATGCCCCTTTACCAGCGTATTGCTTTATAGCAGCCTC
>CANBYN010000138.1 GCA_947373615.1 Burkholderiaceae bacterium
CCCACTCTTTTTTGGCAAACAAAAAGGGGTCCGAAGACCCCTTTTATTAGGCGTTTAAACCTGAATTACATAGAAGCAGAACGCTCGATGAGTTTGCGACGCATTGGACGCAATACAAACCAAGCCAAGATTGCTGCTGTACCGTTCAAGATACTTGCAACCCAGAAAACCGCTTCCCAACCACCGGTAGTAGCAACCAATACGCTAGACAAAGGCACCAATAATGATGCAGTACCTTTAGCTGTGTAGAGAAGGCCAGCATTACCAGCGGCATAAGTTGAGCCAAAAGTATCTGCATTAGTTGATGGGAACAAGCTATAAATCTCACCCCAAGCAAAGAACACAAGACCAGTTAGTAATACAAACATGACTGGATCATGACCGAGGTAGTACAAACCAAGAATACCTAAGCACTCAAATGAGAAACACAAAGTCATGGTTTGCTCGCGACCAATTTTGTCTGATACCCAACCAAAGAAAGGGCGTGTGAGACCGTTCAATACGCGGTCAATAGTCAATGCGAAAGTTAAGGCAGGCAATGCCAAGCCCATCAAGCTTACTGTTACACCAGCCACTTGGAAGTCTTTAGCAATTGGAGCCAACTGTGCAGTTGCCATCAAGCCACCAGCTGCGACCATGACGAACATGAT
Organism: Burkholderiaceae bacterium; assembly: GCA_947373615.1. Lineage (GTDB taxonomy): Bacteria > Pseudomonadota > Gammaproteobacteria > Burkholderiales > Burkholderiaceae > Polynucleobacter. Next base: position 651 of record CANBYN010000138.1, read on the forward strand.
GTACATAATCCAGAACACAGGTTGCTTGACCATTTCCATTGGACGGAAGTCTTTGCGAGTCTGAACAACTGCTGCCTTGACAGCAGTAATTGCGCTTTTGATTGGCTTAGAGAGCAACAAGCTCAATACAACCACAATGGCGCCTTGGCCAATACCAAAGAACCAGAAAGTCTCTTGGTAGCCTTGTTCAGCAATCATTTTTGCAATTGGAATCACAGTCAGAGCAGAGCCTGCGCCAAAACCAGCAGCCGTTATACCGGCAGCCAAACCACGGCGGTCTGGGAACCATTTGAGTGCATTACCTACGCAAGTACCATAAACAGCACCGGCGCCAACACCGCTTACTGCAGCAGCGGTATAGAGCATAGTTAATGTATCTGCATGGGCATTCATCATCCAGCCTAAGCCGCACAAAATACCGCCGCAAAATACTACTGGACGAGGCCCAAACTTATCAACCAAATAACCTTCGATTGGAACCAACCAAGTTTCTGTCAATACGAAAATAGTAAATGCAACTTGAATAGCTGCACGACCCCAACCGAACTTAGCATCAATTGGATTAACAAACAAAGTCCAACCATATTGCAAGTTAGCAATCATCGACATACAAACAATGCCGATTAGAAGCTGAAACCAACGACCTCCTAAAGGTCCTGAAGTTTTCTCGCCACTCATTCTAGATCTCCTATTTTACTTTTTTAAATGCTTATTTTGCCCATACATTGGGGTACTTGATTTTTATGCATTTATCCAATTGAATTCTTGACAGTAATCAAGATTCATTCAAAACATTCACTAGTGATTACCCTTGCTACAACCCATTGAATTCATGAATAATTTCAAATTCTTGGCCCGTTTGAAGCACTTGATTAATCAAACATAAGGCAAAGAAAAAGCCACCCGAAGGTGGCTTTGTAGAATACTACTTCTTTAAATTACATGCCGCGGTATGCGCCATCAAAATCGTAATGACGAGTTTGATGCTGAGTCTCTGGCTTGCTTTCAGAAAAAAGCTGATTAAACATATTCAATAACTGAGTCATTTGAATCTCCTTAAGGGTTAGTACCTAGAGTATAACCCTAATAACTATTGCAATGCAATAGTTATTATCACATTATGAAATTTACTCACACTTATCAATAGGTCTTAACAAGGAAAAATAAGATTGGCATTGGGGTTAGACGATGTCCTAAGTGCTCATTATTAAAAGGTCTAACTATTTTGGAAGAACCCTATATAAAGGACCATCCCCTTTTCACGCCCGACACCTGGGACGGTTAACTTGATATTTTATTTAGAGGGGGTTGATAACGGAACAGCAGACTTCCCATTCAAGGCTTCAAAGAAATCATCAAAAATACGCAGTAGAGTGCCAAATAATGCAAAGAAGTAGCGGCTCTATGCTGAAAATACTCCTGTACGTATTGAAGGATGTATTACGCTAAAGATCTAACCATCAAATGGAAGTTCTCTTCAGTCAGCGGCCTACCATAAAAATATCCCTGATAAAAGAAACAGCCTTCAGAATAGAGATAATCTCGCTGCTCTAATGTTTCAACGCCTTCTGCAACTACTCTTAAATTCAAGCTATGCGCCAGAGACAATATTGATCTAATAATGGCTCGATCACCCTCGTCCCAAGAAACGTCATGTACAAAGCTTTTATCAATCTTGATTTCATCAATGGGCAATCTCTTTACATAACTTAACGAGGAGTATCCCGTACCAAAATCATCGATAGAAAACTTGACCCCAATCTTTTTTAAGTCATTCATAGTGGATATCACAACATCTAAGTCTTCTAGCAATAAACTTTCAGTCAACTCCAACTTTAATAGATTAGGATTCGCACCAGTTGACTTAATTATCAACTCAACCACTTCTACAAAGTTTGGAAGCTTAAATTGTTTGGCGCTAATATTGACAGACAAAACTAGCTTACTTGTACATTCGCTTTTAGCCCAAAGAGCCAACAGCGAGCAAGCCTTTTGCAGTACCCATTCACCAATGGGAATAATAAACCCGCCCTCTTCAGCTATAGGAATAAATACATCTGGAGATGTTGCACTGACGCCCTCAGAATCCCAGCGTAATAACGCTTCTGCACCAATGATTTTTCCTGACTGATCCACCTGAGGCTGGTAGACCAAAGACAGCTCCTCTTCATCCAACGCCCGCCTCAATTTGGCCTCTAAATTGGATTTTTTCGTGTACTGGGTATGCATTTCATCATCAAAATAGCGAATTGCATTTCGCCCAGCTGCTTTTGCCTGATAGAGAGCAAAAGCAGCCTCCTTTAACAAGTCACTTGATCCCTGTGTTTTATGGGAAAAAAGGGTTATCCCAATACTTGAGGTAGTAGTGTGAGTAATACCATTTAAATGCATAGGCTCTGAAATACTTGCGTGCAATTTATCTGCAGTCGCTTTGATGGAATTCATCGCCTCATCAGGATCTGAGCCTAAATCAGGAATAAGCATGATAAATTCGTCGCCCCCTAGCCGAGCAGCAGTATCCATCTCGCGCAGGTTACCTCGCAAGGTTTGCGCAACCGCCATCAGTACCTGATCGCCCATTTCATGTCCGCGGGTATCGTTGATAGATTTAAATCTATCAACGTCAATCAATATAATGGCCCCAAAGACTTGCTTTTGGGTCGCGACAATACGTGCTTGATTTAAGCGCTCTAACAATAAACGCCTATTGGGTAAATTGGTTAGCGGATCATAGTAGGCAAGCTCCATGATCTTGCGCTCTGCTTCCCTCGGGTCGCTCGTGTTTGAATAAATCCCAATGTAGTGAGTGATGGCTTCATTTAAGCCTCTAACAGCAGAGATTGATAACCACACTGGAAAAACTTGTCCGTCTTTTTTTCGATTCCAAATACTTCCTTCCCATTTTCCCTCACTAGTGATCGCCTCCCACATATTCCGATAAAAGACATCGTCTTGATGATCTGTAGACCTAAAGACTGAGGTGTTTTTTCCCACCAACTCCTTAGCTTCATAACCAGTTACTTTCTCAAAGGCTTCATTGATTCGCAATATTTTGCCTTGTGCATCCGTAACAAGCATGCCGTCTTTCGATTGAAATGCTACCGAAGCAATACGAAGCTCTTCTTCCGCAGTTTTTCTATCTGAAATATCTTCCGAGTAGATGATCAACCCGCCAATCGATCCATCAGAGTTCAGCCACGGCCTTACTTCCCAGCGCACCCAACTGAAACTGCCATCGGCTAATGTGATCTTATCTTCATCGCAAGAAGTGATCTCGCCGAGCAATCCTCTTTGATGAGCCTCCTTCCAACGCTCTGGTAGAAGGGGGAAGATCTCATAATGACTTTTGCCAATAACGTCCACTCCCCGCAATTGCCGATCCTCAAGCCAACGCCGACTTGCATATAAATAGCGCAGTTGGCTATCAAGCATAGCAATGCCTGTAGGGGCATTTTCAATAAGAAGAGAAAGCTGACTATTTGCCCCCGTTAACTCTTGAGATGTAACTTCAAGCGCATTTTCAAGTAGGCGACGCTCACGGTCAACCTGAAAATAGGTTTCATTGATAACCTTAGTAAATGCATCCCAAGCCTCAGACTCTATTGCTGAAGTGTTGGGGTATTTTTGAAGCTGTCGCTTTAAAAGTCGATGCTGGTTTTGAATTGGCTGGCCCATCTCAACCTTGTCGATAATTATTCGGATAAAAAGGTGAGCGTTGTCGTCTGATTATGCAAAGAACATGATGAGAAACCAAAAGGTGCAATTTCACCATAGGAATAAAAACCGAAAACAGTATTTTTAGGACCCAATATACCTTGAATAGCTTCAATTTCTTCTTCTGATATTTGATCCATTACCAAGCGCCTTCCTACGCAGCTTACGGCCAAACATAATGAATTTTGTTTATCCCCTTCTACGGCAAGATCGTTAGCTAAATCAATCGAAGCATCAATGAGGGAGTCAATATCTGTCTTCATTAATTTGCATGAGCTGCCTTGGGGCACATCCCCAGCAAAAATCAAGCTCTGTTCCTCTGCATTTATTCCCAATAAAGTCCGAACGTAAGCCGGATCTGAGTCGGAATCCTTGACCGATAAAGGGAAACGCAAGCCGCTACCAGGCAGATCCTTGGAAAGCTCACCTAAGAATTTTGTATAAATCTCTAATGCAGGCTTATGGTCAATCTCATAGAGAATGTTGCCTTTGGACTTGGTTACCCTTCTTTCGGGACCAAACTCTTTCCATCCAGTAGAAAAACCACAAGATGCAGTCAGCGCTCCATAAAATCCAACTAAGGCAATTTGATTTCGCTTAGCAGGCCCATTAACCATTACCCAGGACTCTTTAAAACGATCAGCATCGCCAGCTAAGCCTCCAGTAACCGGGATACCAAGCGCATTTAACGTCCTAGTTAACTCGCTACCACTAACAGATAATCCATCCGATAGAACAAATAAGTGCTTCAACTTAGAGTCTGGAAGCTCCTTAACCAACTCAGTTACTACAGAGGAAATATCATCTTCACTCTCAATAATCTTGCTTTTCACCGCTACCTTGGTTCCTGAGAAGGTAATGGCAGCAATAATCATATCTTCATCAGAGATCGTGCTTCCATTAATATTTCCAGATGAAGTGCACCCCACAATATCGGCATTAGGGAAAAAACTTTTGATCTCCTCGTAGCATTGTGGTTGTGAAAAATAGGGGTTATCCGCAAAGACCATAACCAAGTTGATATCGGGATTTTGAGATAAATTGATATCCCAACCGCTGCTCTTGGCCCAACGATAAGTAGTTACATGCATGACGTATTCTCTTTGATTTAGCTTTGCTTTTAACTAGTCAAGATTACCATTAAATTGCGTCAGAATCA
>CANBYN010000139.1 GCA_947373615.1 Burkholderiaceae bacterium
CCAGAAGAAGATATTGGTCAAATTCTAGCCACTACTGAAGCCTCTGAAGATATTTCATTTAAAGCGATGTTGGCCTTGCAGGACCAGGCAGCAGCCCTAGTAAATTCTGATCCCAATGTCGATAGCTCAATCTCCGTTATTGGCGGCGGCGCTAGTTCAGGCACCAATACCGGGCGAATCTTTATCATCCTAAAACCTAAAGCAGACCGCGAAAAGATGGCAAAAGTGATGGAAAGCTTACGCGCTAAATTCAAGGAGCTGCCAGGTCTTCAAGTGTATATGCGCCCTGTACAAAATTTACAGCTTGGGGGGAAGAACAGTAAAAGTCGTTATCAATATACTTTGCAAAGTGTAGGCTTTGAAGGAGTTAATGAATGGGCTGATAAGCTCATGCAGAAAATGCGTACTGACCCCATGTTCCGCGATGTCACTAGCGACTCGCAACTCAAAGGCCTGAATGTGCGCATTGATATTAACCGCGAAAAAGCAGCTAATGCAGGAGTAACTATTGCCGATATTCGGACCGCACTTTACGACTCCTATGGCGAACGTCAGGTTTCCACTATCTATACCCCTGTTAATACGTACTATGCAATTCTTGAGACTGCTGAAGAAGATCGTCAATATGAAGCTGATTTAAATAAAGTATTTGTGCGCGGTCGTGCAACTGACAAACTAATCCCTCTCTCTAGTGTTGCTACATTTGTGAGATCTGTTGGACCTACAGCAGTAAATCATCAAGGACAGATTCCAGCGGTCACTCTTTCTTTCAACTTGGCGCCCGATATCTTCTTGGGTGATGCAACTAAAAAAATTGAAAGCTACACAAAAGAAATTGGTCTACCACCATCGATCATTACGAGCTATGGCGGCGATGCGGCGGTATTTAAGAGCAATCAATCAGGCCAGCTGATTCTCATCCTTTCAGCACTTGGAGTGATTTATATTTTGCTTGGCGTTTTGTATGAAAGCTATATCCACCCATTAACTATTTTGGCAGGGCTTCCATCTGCTGCAATCGGCGCGATTTTAGCTCTTAGAATTTTTGGTTTTGAGTTAACGATTGTTGCCTCGATCGGCATTTTGCTACTCATTGGCATTGTGAAGAAAAATGCGATTTTAATGATCGACTTTGCATTAGATGCCCAACGCAATCAAGGAATGGCCCCAGAAAAAGCGATTCGCGAAGCCTGCATACTGCGATTCCGCCCAATCATGATGACTACTGTTGCTGCATTAATGGGCGCCCTACCGATTGCTTTTGGTTTAGGTGCTGGAGCTGAGTTACGCCAGCCATTAGGCATTAGCGTAGCCGGTGGTTTGATCTTCTCTCAATTTGTTACCTTAATTATTACTCCAGTAATTTATCTTTATCTTGATAGATATGCGGGCAATGGACCAATGGATATTCCCGCTTCCGTTCTTGAGGGTACTTAATGCGTCAAGTCATCCTCGATACTGAAACCACAGGATTAAATCCTGCTACTGGTGACCGCATTATTGAGATCGGTTGCGTGGAAATGGTCGGACGTCGTTTAACTGACCGCACTTTTCATTACTACATTAACCCTGAGCGCGATATCGATGCAGGCGCCTTTGCCGTTCATGGTCTTTCTAGAGAATTCCTGTCCGATAAACCTATCTTTGCCAATATCGTAGAACAGCTGATTGAGTTTGTGGATGGCGCAGAAATCGTTATTCATAACGCTGCGTTTGACTTAGGATTTCTTGATAATGAATTTGCCTTATTAAAGCGACCTCCATTTAGAAATCTTGCTTCCAAGGTTACCGATACCTTGCTTGATGCGCGCCAAATGTTTCCAGGAAAACGAAACTCTTTAGATGCGCTTTGCGAACGCTTTTCCATCAGCAATAAACACCGCACTCTTCACGGCGCACTATTAGACGCACAACTGTTGGCGGAAGTTTATGTAGCCATGACAAGAGGTCAGGAAGATCTCTCGATTGATCTCATTGATTACACAGTAGGCGTTGATGCCTCTGGTCACACCAAAGCATTACCAGGCAATTTAAAAGTTTTCGCTGCAAGCAACGAGGATCTTGCACAACATGAAATAATCTTAAATGAGATCGCCAAGGAAAGTAAAAAGGACCCCGTATGGAGTCCTTTAAGTACCGCTAGTTAACCGTTGATTTAAACTGCATCGGCAATCGCCTTGCCCAATTCATCCGTCTTAGCTGTGCCACCCAAGTCAGGCGTTAAAGGCGCATGACCAACTCCAGCCACTAATACTTTTTCAATTGCTGAAAATATCGCAGCACCCGCTTCTGGATATCCGAGATGATCTAACATCATTGCACCACTCCAGATCTGGCCAATTGGATTTGCGATCATCTTGCCGAAGATATCAGGCGCAGAACCATGAACTGGCTCAAATAGTGAAGGGAATTTACCTTCTGGGTTAATGCTTCCTGATGGGGCAACCGCAATTGTTCCAGTGCATGCTGGACCCAAGTCCGATAGGATATCGCCAAAGAGATTACTTGCCACAACGACATCAAAGCGATCGGGATTCATAACGAAGTGAGCCGCCAAAATATCAATGTGATATTTATCGGTTCGGATATCGGCATAATTCTTAGACATCGCCTCAACACGTTCATCCCAGTAAGGCATGGTGATGGCAATACCGTTGGATTTTGTCGCAGAAGTAAGGTGCTTCTTAGGGCGGCTCTGGGCTAAATCAAATGCATACTTCAAAATACGATCAACACCTTGTCTGGTGAAAATAGATTCTTGAATCACAAACTCGCGGTCGGTATCGGGAAACATTTTTCCACCAACGCTTGAGTATTCACCTTCGGTGTTTTCGCGAACGACAAAGAAATCGATGTCCCCAGGCTTGCGATTGGCTAATGGACATGGCACACCTGGCAATAATCGCACTGGACGTAAGTTCACATACTGATCAAAGCCACGACGAAACTGAATCAAACTACCCCAAAGAGATACATGGTCTGGAAGAATATTGGGCATACCTACAGCGCCAAAGAAAATGGCATCGTATTTCATGAGGGTATCAAACCAATCGTCCGGCATCATCTTGCCATGCTTGAGGTAATAGTCGCAACTAGCAAAATCAAAATGGTCGAACTGCATACCAATGCCAAATTTACGATTGGCGGCCTCAAGAGCCCGCAAACCTTCCGGCATAACTTCTTTACCGATGCCGTCCCCTGGAATTACAGCGATTTTTGGATTTTTAAATATTTTCTTTGCGTTCATGAATGAAATGTCTCGTTGAATTGTTTTTATGAAAGAACTTCGATTTTACAAATATCTAGCTAATAGCCCTACGGATTTCATCTGGGGCAGGCTTGGCGCCTTTGCCAACTGACTCACTGTCGTAGTTTTCTGTATTTTCAATGGTCTCAGGAGTCGCCTCAACCATCCGAATATTGTCTTTTGGACAGATTGGAGCACCATAACTAGCCCATTTTTTAAGCAAAGTTACCTCATAGCCGCATTGACCGCACTTGGCCTTACTACGACTGGCATTACTCGGTCTTGGTGGAGGGAAGACAATCGCCTGATGGGGGTATGGGCCCAATTCCCGGCTAATCATCATGAGTTTTACGGTCAACTCTTCAGTGGCATGAGCCATTCTGGTCGGTCCCTCAAGGCCAACCGTTTGAGCAATGCCCTTGAAATCCTCCCCATGACCACTAAAGCAATCGTCTACCGCATGGCAAAGCTCATGAACCAAAGTATCAAGTAATTGGACTGGCTCATCTAGTTTTGGGGATATAAAAATCTCATTTACCCCGCCTCCGGAACGTTCGCGGGGCCAACATTGACCCAAGGTTGTTCTAGGGCTGCTAGAAGCTGGAAATCCACAGGAAACTCTAACAGGAGGTATAGCGTAGCCAGCTTTGGAAAATACCGGTTCTAGGTGCCTTACAGCGTCTTCTAGCCATGCCTCACGTACTGTATGTTGCTTCATCTTTGCATTTATCTTTAATCAAATTTCTGAGTCGTAAAACGGTAAATTGCGATCATACGCCACCAAAAGTAGAATAGGCAGATGAAAGATCTAGAAAGCCTCAGCGCCACACAAGCCATCAAGGCTCTCTCTCGGCGAGAAATCAAAGCTACAGACTTACTACGATCTTGTTTAGACCGAATAGGCCAAAGAGAAACTTTAACGAAGGCATGGTCTAGCCTTGGCAAAGAAAATGCTCTGACATGCGCCAAAGCGCTAGATAAAGGTCCAATTAGAGGTCTATTACATGGCTTGCCCATTGGAGTCAAAGATTTGTACGACACCTATGATCTACCTACTTCTTATGGGTCCCCTATTTACACAAATCATTACCCAAGTACCGATGCGGTTTCAGTTGCCTTAATGCGCCAAGCTGGGGGCATTATTTTAGGGAAAACCGTTACCACCGAATTTGCGACCTTTAAAAGTGCCATCACCACCAACCCTCATGACATTGGTCATACGCCAGGTGGATCTTCAAGCGGTTCAGCAGCAGCGGTTGCTGACTTTATGGTGCCATTGGCTACAGGAAGTCAAACAGCAGGATCCATCATTCGCCCTGCTTCTTTTTGTGGGATCGTCGGATTTAAGCCTAGCTTAGGCAAAATCAGTATTGCTGGCGTCAAAAGTTTATCCATCACTCTTGATACGATGGGTTGTTTTGGCAGAACCGTTGGAGATGTTGCGCTAGGGGTTGCCGCTATGAGCGGAGATCATCGACTAGCCGAAGTAGAATCACTTCATAACAAACCACGCATTGGAATTTGTAAAACATCAAGCTGGTCAAGCGCCCAAAAAGAAACAATCACAGCAATCGCCATTGCAAGACATGTCGCAGAATCAATCTCCAAGGGAACCGTTATCGATCTGAGACTACCCAAGGAATGTGATGGGCTTACTGAAGCGCAAGCCCGAATCATGCTTTCCGAAATCTCGCGTAGCTTAGCATTTGAGCGCGAACGTTTTCCTAAAAAGTTAAGTCCGCAATTATTAAAAAATTTGAGCGATGGCGCCAACATATCTTATGAGCAATATGCAAAAGATCTCACGTTCGCCAGTAAGGCAAAAGACGGTGTTGCAGCATTGTTTAATAGTGAAATTGATATATTAATTGCCCCTAGCGCACCAGGAGAAGCGCCGGCCATTAAAGATGGTACTGGTGATCCCATTTTTTGCAGAGGATGGACTTTATTAGGCTTACCGTGCATTAACCTAAATATCACATCAGGGGCAAATGGGTTACCTGTTGGCATTCAGTTAATTGCTGGCCCTGGCAAAGATCACTTTTTATTAAGCGCAGCTAAAACATTTGCATTAGCGTTGCCCGATCCCGTTTTAAGAGATCAGGCCTAACTAGTTCGAACTAATCAAGAGTGATATTGGCTGACTTAATTGCTTTGTGCCAATACGGCAACTCTTTTTTGAGTAATGCATCCATGGCCATGGGGTTGAGATAACGTACCTC
>CANBYN010000140.1 GCA_947373615.1 Burkholderiaceae bacterium
TATAAAGTTATTCCACAGGTTAAACAAGTTGATCGCTTAAATCCAGAGCAGATTTTGGATTACTACATCCGTACTCCAAGTGGCGCCATGATTCAGGCGCGTACGATTGCAAGTATTAAGCAAAAAGTGGTACCGCAATCCATTAATCACTTCCAGCAATTGAACTCCGCAACAATTTCTGGAGTAAATACACCGTTTATATCTCAAGCAGATTTGCTCGAATTTATGCGTCAAACCTTGAAAGAGGTGGCCCCCAATGGATATAGCATGGATTACGCAGGTCCTTCACGCCAATTTATGGCAGAGTCTGGCGGTTTTTTAGTAACCATGTTCTTTGCAATTTTGATTGTGTTTTTAGTGTTAGCTGCTCAATTTGAAAGCTTCCGAGATCCGATTGTGATTTTAGTTTCTGTGCCATTGGCATTGTTTGGCGCACTAATCTTTATCAATCTAGGCTTCACAACTTTAAACGTTTATACGCAAGTTGGCTTAGTAACTCTGATGGGATTGATTAGTAAGCACGGTATTTTGATTGTGGAGTTTGCTAATGAATTGCAAGAAGCAGGACGCAGCAAGCTTGATGCGATTGTTGAAGCCAGTAGCGTGCGTTTACGCCCTATCCTAATGACAACCGCAGCGATGGTCTTGGGTGTGCTGCCTTTAGTAATCGCTTCAGGTGCAGGCGCAGCAGGTCGTCAATCGATGGGTATCGTTATCTTCACAGGTCTATCTATCGGCACACTGTTTACTTTATTTGTAGTGCCGGCGATGTATCTATTCTTGGGCGCTGACCATCATTCCAAGAAATTTAAACAGCAGTAAGACTTGAGACAAAACTACTTAACGATATTGAGTTCTTTTTCCGCAATATCGTTAAAGTGCGTTTCTTGCTCCAAGCGCTTTAACCATGCTTCAATATTTTTTAATTGCGCACGCGGCCCAGTTTTTTCTGGAAAGGCTGCATTTAGCAAAATCCAACGATGGACACATAGTGCTAGTGCAATATCGCCAATATGAAATTGGTTTCCAGAACAGTACTCCTGATTCGCTAATGTCGTGTCAAGCAATCCAAAGAGTTGGTTTGCATCTTGGTAACGCTTTCGAATTACTTCGTAATTTCGTTCAGCCTCCGGTGTTCTGGTAAGACCCAAAAATGCAACACGCAGTGGAGGCCACATACTTGCTAGTTGCCAATCTAGCCACTTCTCAGAATTGTACTGAGCCATGATATCTAGTGGAAAGCGCTTGTTCTTGTTATGCTCTCGTGCCAAGTAACGCATGATGGTATTTGATTCCCAAAGTACCGCCTCTCCATCTTGCAGTGTAGGCACAAGGCCATTGGGGTTGAGCTTTAAAAACTCGGGAGTGTTATTCACGCCAAAGTGCAGGCCTGCATCAATGCGTTCAAAATCCTTATCTTCTTTAAGCCCTAGTTCAGCAAGACACCATAAGACTTTTTGAACATTGATCGAACTTTTACGTCCCCATAAACGCATCATGGCAATTCCTTATAAGACGAATTAAGTATTGGCAATTTCAGAGAAGTTGAGACCAACAAATTTGCTGCGAGCAAAAATGAGAGGCTCTTTTTCCGGATGATTTTTGAGATTGATTACTTTTGCAACTATGATATTGTGATCGCCGCCTATGTGAACGGTAACAGTCTCGCATTCGTAATAGGCAACGCAATGATCAATTTGGGTGAGACCGCCTTCCGCGATCTTGTGGTCTATCTCTGAAAATTGATCTAGCTTTACAGTAGCAAAGTGCATAGCCAAGTTTTCTTGTGAGCGCTCAAGCACATGAATTAAATGTTTCTTGCCTAGATCAACCCAAGGCATAAGGCGGGAGTGTTTTTTCAAGCTCCATAAAATAAGCGGCGGCTCTAAAGAAACGGTATTAAAGGAGCTAATTGTGATGCCGTGAGGATTTTGTTCTTCATCAAGGCAAGTGATGACGGTGACTCCAGTGGCAAAGGATGAAAATCCTTTGCGCAGTTCTTGTGAGGTAAATGGAGTCATCAATCTTTACTTATTTGGCTAAAGCAGATGTTTCTGGAACGATCGTAGTTCCTGGAATAGGAATTAAGATCTCATTTTCTTCCGCTTTTACGCATTTAAAGCGATATTCTTTGCCTGCTTTGGCTAAGAAGCTAGCACCTTCATAGAAATCATCTTTACAAGTCTTGCTAGCGAAGTCCATGACGTCTTGAGGGGCTGCGCTAGAGGTAATGAGGCGTAGGTTGCCCATAGACATATTCAGCTGGGTGGAATAGCACCCTGAGAGAAACAAGCTAGAAATTGCGGTTAATAGTAGAATTTTTTTCATGGAAACCTCCATAATCATTAATGCTCGTTAGGATAAACCTATTAAGCAATTGTTGCGGGGAAATACCTCGCTCTTTTAAGGAAGCGTCATGTTTAAAGCAATACTAATCAATAAAGATGAGCAGGGATATCGTGCTGAGCTTAGTCAGGTTGACGTGAAAAACCTCCCAGAGGGTGACGTCAGAATCAAGGTGCTCTATTCCACCCTCAATTACAAGGATGGATTGGCAATTACTGGCAAAAGCCCGGTGGTGCGTAGCTTCCCTATGGTTCCTGGGATCGATTTTGCGGGAGAAGTGCTTGAAAGCAGTAACCCTGGTTTCAAGGTTGGCGATATGGTGCTCTTAAATGGTTGGGGTGTAGGTGAGGGGCATTGGGGTGGCCTAGCCCAGCAAGCGCGTGTAAAGGCGGAGTGGTTAATTCCATTACCCAAGGGCTTTACCGCCAAGCAAGCTTTGGCAATAGGTACGGCGGGTTACACCGCCATGCTTTGTGTCATGGCGCTTCAAAAACACGGTCTTAAACCAAGTGATGGAGAGGTTCTGGTAACTGGGGCTGCTGGTGGTGTGGGCAGTTTTGCTATTACCCTTTTAAGTAAGTTGGGCTTTATGGTAGTGGCTAGTACTGGCCGGATGTCTGAGGCCGATTATTTGAAGAAGCTGGGCGCTAGCGAAGTGATTGATCGCGCTACCTTATCTGAGCCAGGCAAACCATTGGCAAAAGAACGCTGGGCTGCAGTACTCGATAGCGTTGGAAGTCATACCTTAGCCAATGCCTGTGCTCAAACTAAAAGTAATGGCGCAGTCGCAGCCTGTGGTCTTGCGCAAGGCATGGACTTTCCGTCAAGTGTTGCGCCATTTATTTTGCGTGGCATCACTTTGTATGGTGTTAATAGCGTGACCGTTCCACGTGAAAAACGGATTGCTGCCTATGAGCAACTGAGTAAATTGGTTGATCTTAAAACCTTAGATGAAATTTCTCATGAAATTACTTTAGAAGAATCACTCAAATATGCACAAGAACTGATGGCAGGAAAAGTGCGTGGACGCTTAATTGTGGACGTCAACAGATAAGCTTGTGACTCGGTTGCGAAACTTATTGGGCTGATTGAGGTTTGCGAGCAGGTAGCCGTGACCAAACCGCAAGTTTTTCGGGATTTGAAAGTTCTGACCAGTCTGCAATTTCAGTAAGCGTGCGATAACAACCACGACAATATCCATTCTCTGGATTAATATCACACCAATTAATGCAAGGCGATGGAACTGTTGTCAAAGTAAACCTAAGTAAAAATAAATAAAAGAAAAAGCTAGACCATGAGCACTCAAAGTAGGGCAAACATAGAAGTTGACATCTATTATCCCTTAGGAGCGATGCTTCCTGAGGAGGGAAGCAGTATTGAGGTGGCGCCCGGTGTACGCTGGCTCAGAATGCGTCTGCCATTTGCTTTGGACCATATTAATCTCTGGCTTTTGCGTGATGAAATCAATGGGGTATCTGGCTGGACCATTATTGATTGCGGCATTGCCAATGAAGATACAAAAGCAGCCTGGAAGAAAATTTTTGCAACCCAGTTGGAGGGCTTGCCGGTGTTGCGCGTTATCGTGACTCATATGCATCCTGATCATATTGGCTTATCGCAATGGCTCTGCGAAAAGTGGAATGTACCTTTGTGGATTTCTATGACGGACTATTTAACTGCTCAGTGGTTGAGTTTTAAAGAAGGTGGCGCTGCAGTTGGGGCGCGTGCTGGAGGCGGTGGATCTGCCGATCATTTCCAGAGGCATGGTTTAACAGCTCCTGCGGATTTAGAAAAAATTCGGGCACGATCAAATTACTACAGCAATATGGTTCCTGGAGTGCCGCGTCAATTCCGTCGTATTTTGGATGGCGAGCATATGTTGATTGGTGGCCACTCTTGGCAAGTGATTATGGGGTATGGTCATGCACCTGAGCATGCATCTCTGTTTTGTAAAAAGTTGGGAGTATTAATTTCAGGCGATATGTTGCTGCCGCGCATTTCAACGAATGTCAGTGTTTATGATGCCGATCCAGATGCGGATCCATTGGGTCTGTATTTGGATTCAATTGAAAAGTATCTAGCCTTACCTGAAGATACTCTAGTGCTTCCTTCCCATGGCAAACCATTTACCGGAATGAAGCCGCGTGTCGCGCAATTAAAGGCGCATCATGATGAACGTCTATCGGAGACTTTAGGTGCATGTAAAAAACCAGCAACTGCTCGAGAGATAGTGCCGGTCTTGTTTAAGCGCGAGTTAGATCTTCATCAACTCACATTTGCGATGGGTGAGGCTATTGCCCATCTGAATTACCTACTTCGTCGAGGAAAGTTGGATCGCCGGCTTTGCGAGGACGGCGTGTTGAGGTTTTCCGTGGCTTAGCTTTAACGCTGCCCGTTCTAGTGCTGGATTCTTCTTTTGGCGCTGTTGCTGCTGCGCTTGCTGCAGATACCGCATCCCCGAAGGATTTGAGGGCCATCATCGTGGCGTGTTGCACCTCGAGGCCTTGAATAGTTGATTTAAGGATATTAAGGTTCAGGTTTAACCAGTTCTCCACGCTTTTGAGGTCCTTAATGCGCTTTTCCAACTCATCAACATCCATGCCTGGAAAGGCCGAAGCAAAGCCGCCAGCGACCTTAGATGCATCGGTTGTGAAGGGAAATTGTCCGGCTTGACCAGCGGCACCTTGCCCCCACATGGTTTTAAACATATCAAGACTTTGATTAAATTCTGGAATGGTTCCAAACATAGGGGCTCCGCGGTAAATGAAAAGTGGCTTTTCCAATAGAATAAGGGATTCTAGAGATTAATCACGGTTTAGTAATGCAATTTAATGGTTTATCCCAGCCCTACACACGCGGTCAGGCACTCCCTGCGCTTTTGAAAGACCGCATTTTGATTTTGGATGGCGCTATGGGCACCATGATTCAGCAATACAAGTTATCCGAGGCGGATTATCGTGGGTTACCCAACAATACCCGCTTTGCCGATCATCCGGGAGACATTAAAGGAAACAATGAGCTTTTAGTGCTTACCCAACCCCAGATTATTAGCAAGATTCATGAGCAGTATTTGGAGGCTGG
>CANBYN010000141.1 GCA_947373615.1 Burkholderiaceae bacterium
TCCAAAGAAAGTTCTCTGTTGTGAGGAAGTATTCGCCCAATAGAAATGCTCCCCAAGCCCAGAGAGTGCCAGCAGTTCCTGGAGCAATTGGACTTAGACCACTTCCAAAGCCAAAGGCTATCGTTCGGCTAGCAGTTTGAAATACCCACCTGAACGTTGGCTTTATTTCGGTTGTGTGGTCAGTATTACTCATATTGCAAAGTGATCAAATGATTTGAGAAGTGGCGCTGCTTCTGTACCGCTTAATGGGACTCCATTTTCATCAATTAACTTTATCGTTGGATCAACATTTTTCTTTTCAGTAATTTGACCAATGAAAGTCAAAGGCAGATTGAGGTTAATACTGAGTTGATGAATAACATCCCGCTGAACTTTTGAGGAAGTAAAACAAATTTCATAATCATCGCCACCACATGCGGCAAATTGATTCTGAATACCCAAGTTTTGTTTTTGAAGTGTTGCAGACTTGGGTAGTTTTTTTATATAAATTTCGGCATCCACTTTTGACTGATTCAAAATGTGTTTGAGATCACCAAGCAACCCATCGGAGACATCGATTGCAGCGCTAGCTACGTTTCTTAATTGAATGCCTAGATCTAATCTTGGCGTTGGCTGATGCATGCGGCGCTCTACTTGAAGAAGATGTTCTGTGGAAAGTGTAATTTCATGACGCAGTGCAGCAAGTGCGAGTCTTGCATCGCCGACAGTTCCCGATACCCAAATATCATCCCCAACTTTTGCCCCTGATCTACATATGGCTTTTCCAGAAGGAATGCTGCCAAGGGCAGTAATCGATAGGGTTAATGGGCCTGCAGTGGTATCACCCCCAATCAAGGGGCAAGAGTATTGCTTGGCGATACCAAAAAGACCCTTGGAAAAAGACTCCAGCCAAGCAGAGTTCGCGCTAGGTAAAGCGATAGAAAGAGTGAATCCTAGTGGCTTTGCTCCCATCGCAGCTAGGTCTGAAAGGTTGACTGCTAGGGCTTTGTGGGCCATTTTTTCTGGATCGGCGCCTACAAAAAAGTGCCTTCCTTCGACGAGCATATCGGTAGTAATTGCAATTTCTTCACCGACGATTGGTTTTAGGAGAGCGCAGTCATCTCCAATTCCTAGGGCAATCGTATTGTGATTGCCCTGAACCATAGCTTCCGCTCCCGTTTTAAAAAAACGTTGAATTAAGTCAAATTCCCCGAGGGGCTTAGATTCAGGATGCATAGCTCATTTTATGGCTGTTAAGACTTGGACATTAGAGAGGAATAGAATTGAAGCCTTAGTAAATCATAGATAAATCGAGTTAGCGAGTTAGTTAATGAGCAAAGAAAATAATAAAGAACAGCAAATTGCGGCCTTAAGAGAGGCTGCTCTCCAGTATCACGAGTTCCCAACCCCAGGCAAGATTGAAATTTCTCCTACTAAGCAACTTACAAATCAACGCGATTTGGCGCTGGCTTATACGCCTGGAGTTGCCGCTCCTTGCGAAGAGATTGTTAAAGATCCAGCAAATGCATTTAAATACACCGCACGTGGTAATTTAGTTGGTGTAATTACAAACGGTACTGCCGTTCTTGGTTTGGGCAATATCGGACCACTTGCTAGTAAACCTGTAATGGAAGGTAAAGCGGTCCTTTTCAAAAAGTTTGCCGGCATCGATGTTTTCGACATTGAAGTAAATGAAAATGATCCTGATAAGTTAGTGGAAATTATTGCGGCACTTGAACCGACTTTTGGCGGCATCAATTTAGAAGATATTAAGGCGCCAGACTGTTTCGTAGTTGAGCGTAAGTTGCAAGCGCGCATGAAGATTCCGGTTTTTCATGATGATCAACATGGCACTGCCATTGTGGTTGCGGCAGCTATTCTCAATGGATTAAAAGTAGTTGGTAAAGAGATTGGTAATGTGAAGCTGGTCACATCAGGCGCGGGTGCGGCTGCTTTGGCCTGTTTGGACCTATTAGTCGATCTGGGCATTCCTCGTAAAAATATTTGGGTTACTGATTTAGCTGGTGTTGCTTATAAAGGTCGTAAAGAATTAATGGACCCTGAAAAGGAGCCGTTCTGCCAAGAAACAGAATTGCGTACGCTCGATCAAGCAATTGAAGGGGCCGATATTTTCTTAGGGCTTTCTGCTGGCGGTGTTCTCAAGCAAGATATGGTGAAGAAAATGGCGCCTAAGCCATTGGTTTACGCCTTAGCAAATCCAACTCCAGAAATTTTGCCAGAAGAAGTAAAGGCTGTGCGTCCAGATGCGGTAATGGCAACTGGTCGGACTGATTATCCAAACCAAGTAAATAACGTGTTGTGCTTTCCATTCATCTTCCGCGGCGCCTTAGATGTAGGCGCAACAACCATTACTCGCGGCATGGAGGTCGCAGCGGTAAAGGCGGTTGCGGAGTTGGCGCAAGCAGAACAAAGCGAAGTGGTTACCTCTGTTTATGGCATTGAGAATCTCTGTTTTGGCCCAGAATATTTAATTCCAAAACCATTTGATCCCCGTTTGATTACGGTGATCGCCCCTGCAGTTGCTAAGGCTGCAATGGATGATGGCGTGGCTTCACGTCCGATTAAAGATTTCGATGCTTATCGCAATCAATTGCAACAATTTGTCTACCACTCCGGTACCTTGATGAAACCGCTTTTTAGTATTGCAAAGCGTGTTCCGGCAAATCAAAAGCGAATTGTATTTGCTGAAGGTGAAGATGAACGCGTATTGCGTGCGGTGCAGATCGTAATCGATGAGCACCTTGCTACCCCTATTTTGATTGGTCGCCCTGCGGTGATTGAGCATCGAATTGATAAGTTTGGCCTACGCATGAAGGCTGGCGAGGACTTTGAGATTGTGAATCCTGAGAACGACACACGCTACCGTGATTTCTGGCAAACCTATTTGGGTTTGACAGAACGCAAGGGCGTTACAGAATCTTTTGCTAAATTGGAAGTTCGCCGTCGTCATAGCTTGATCGGCAGTCTTTTAATTCGCAAAGGCATGGCGGATGGAATGATTTCTGGAACTGTTGGCAATATGGCCACACATTTGAAGTTTATTGATGAGGTCATTGGTCATGAACCCGGTGCTAATGTCTACGGCACTATGTCTGGTTTGATTCTTCCGGGTCGTCAAGTATTTTTAGTGGATACACACGTCAATATTGATCCAAGTGCATGCGAGTTGGCTGAACTAACTTTGATGGCCGCTAGCGAAATGCGTAAGTTGGGTCTCGTGCCAAAAGTAGCGCTTTTGTCGCATTCCAACTTTGGATCAAGCAATGCGCCTTCTGCAATCAAAATGCGTGAAGTATTGGTCTTAATTCAAAAAGCGGATCCAGCACTAGAGGTGGATGGTGAGATGCATGGCGATAGCGCATTAGATGAAACGATTCGTGCGAGCACTGTCACTGCATCTACTTTAAAAGGAGATGCAAATCTTTTAGTGATGCCAAATATCGATGCGGCGAATATTTCATATAACTTGTTAAAGACTGCAGCTGGTAATGGAATTGCAATTGGCCCATTGTTGCTTGGTGTTGCTAAACCAATTCATATTCTGACTCCAGCAGCTACTGTTCGCAGAATTGTGAATGTGACAACATTGGCAGTTGTTGAGGCTGCTAGTAATGCGAGAGGCATTTCATAGGGGCTTTTAATAAATGTAAGTTAGCTACTGCTTACATTTATTATTTATATATAAATCAGAGACTTATAAAAAATGTACTGTATTTGGGCTTGATTTGATGGCGTGTTAAGGGTAACCTAGCACCCATCATGAATAATCGCTCTGAAAACACCAATTTAGCAAGCTTAGAAGAACACAGTCGGGCTGAAAGTTGGAGCAGCAAAGATCGACTTCAAATCGAATCGTCTGCTGCCAATGTTTATGCTCAGGGCGGGTTATCTCGTTTACAAACCTATGCAGCAAATCAAGTTTCGGGGAAAAAAGTGACAGCTTCTTGGCGCGCCGCTTTGGCAGTTCGTGATGCCGGACCGCCGGCAATGTTGCGCAGTGTGCGCACTAATATTGTGCAATCCATTCGCGCTTTCCGCACTCCTGATCTTCAGGAAGCGGCAACAGAGCTTGGTCAACGTTTCATCTACGCTAATTGCGCAAATGCGATGACTAAAGGCGAGGTTTTAGAGTCAATTGCGATTGCTTATTCATTTACCAAACAACAGGCCAAGAATTTTGACCCTTTGTTAGATGCTTTGACCACAACTGTTGATAAGTCTGGCCCTCAACTTGGATTTGTTGTGGTGCTTGAAGGTTTGCCTTGCACTCAGAAGTTCGACAAAGAAGCACGTGAGACACTGTTAGATGTTTTCCGTGATGCAGTTGATTTCTGGGCTGAGCGTCGTACTCCTTATCGCGTCTTTTACTCTTTTGCATAAACGCTGAAGTTTGACTCGCTCTAAAAATCGCCTCTATTTGAGGCGATTTTGTATTTCAGGGTTCCAAATGCTATGCACTACTGTAATAGCCACTATTCCAGCCGTTTCGGTTCTTAGTACCCGCTCCCCTAAGGAGACAATTTGATAGCCAGAAGCGAGTGCTAGCGTCTCCTCTTCAGGAGAATGCCCGCCTTCTGGCCCTATCATTAAGACGATATCCTGAGGATCATTCTCTATTAGCACTGAATACAGACTTTTTGTAGCCTCAGGACTTAAAAGAAGCCTCAATGCTGGTTTTAGATCAGCCTTTAAATAGGACTCAAAGGTTTGGATGGGTTCTAGGGTAGCAAAGACGGTACGGTCGCATTGTTCGCAGGCTGCCTGAATAATGGCTTCCCAGTGGGCTGAACGCTTCTGAGCACGTTCAAGGTCACTAGAGCGGGTAAGTTTTAATATGGAGCGCTCGCACTGCATAGGGGCAATGATTTGAGCGCCTGTTTCAACAGCCTTTTCCACGATCCAATCCATTTTGTCCCCTCCGGCAAGCCCTTGGGCCAAAGTAATGGCATATGGAGTTTCGCGATGGGTATCGATACGGATCTCAGATAGCTGAACTTGACCGAATTTATTGCTCAATGAGAGAAGCTCACCTTTAGCTACTTGGCCCATTCCATCAAACACGGGGAAGGATTCACCAAGCTGGATGCGGCGAACCCGCAAATGGTGGGCGACCTCAGGGGTGAGGGTGGTTGGTTTTTCTGATTCCCACGGTCCGGGAAGATAAAATTGAGGCATTACTGAAATATAGCCAATTTATTTTCCTCGAGAGCACTTTTACGATGTCAAACCTTCAAATTCGCATGGCCAATGCCATTCGTGCATTATCCATGGACGCAGTTCAACAGGCTAATTCAGGTCACCCAGGTATGCCAATGGGTATGGCAGATATTGCTGTTGGACTTTGGAACGAACATTTAAAACACAATCCAACTGATCCACA
>CANBYN010000142.1 GCA_947373615.1 Burkholderiaceae bacterium
TACGCATGTTCAAAAGGTCATCTTGAGGTTGCTCAGTTTTTAGTAGCCAATGGGGCAATCGTAGATTCACTTAGTCCGAATGGCACAACGCCGTTGATGATGGCCGTTCAGTCCGGCAACGAGCAACTCATTAAGTTCTTGCTTGATAAAGGCGCTGATCTTCAATTGCGCAATGCGCAGGGATTATCTGCAATTGATTTTGCCAATATTTACGAAAAGCCATGGATTACTGAGGGCCTTAGTTCACGCTGGATGAAGCTTTATAAAGAGCGTTATCCAGGTCCTTTAAAGCCCAACCAATCCAAAGCTTCCTAATACACTTTGCGTATAATCATTATTATGTCAAACAAGATATTTAAGCCATCTAATCGGATAGACTGAAGCCATGCTACTAGATATATTGCGTAATGCTGACCTACCCAGCCTCTCGACTTTTATCTCTCAAATCAATACGGATATGGGAAATGAGCAAATCTGGCTTGTAGTGATTATGGCTTGTTTGATGTTGACCATGCATGGTGTTGCGGTGCTGATGATTGCTGGAACATTCCATTGGATTGATCAGCGCCTAGAAAATAGACGCGTCTATGGAGCCAATTTCCTTTCATATTTCATCGCAATATTGCTGATTATTTGCAGTCATTTTGCGGAAATCATGGCATGGGCCTATATCTGCGTTGCATTAAAGATATTTGCCACCAATCCACAAACCTTCTACTTTGCCGGGGAAATGTATACAACGGTAGGCTATGGAGACTACACATTGTCCGAGCAATGGAGGGTTCTACCGATCATCATTTCATTCTCGGGGATATTTGCCGTATCCATGTCCGGAGCAGCGATGTATTCCATGATGGGTGCACTTTTGGGGCATTCCAATAAAAACCCTAAATCTAGTTCAGGGTTTTAAATCGACTCCCATGAGCTTGCAGGGACTAGTGCAAGGCGCTTTTTGCTTAAATACCAGCTCTAAGATTCTCCCATTGGCTTCTAGAGAGCGAATCCTACCTGGTAGCCAATCCAGATCTTTAGACAGCCAAATATCAACCTGACGCTTGTAAGGGTCGTTTTCTCGCTGCATTAACGCGTAATGGCGATTTACAGTCTTTCCAAGACTAGGAACGTCTGTGGAAATAACTTCCCCATAGCTCTTAAATTGCCACATTTCTAGTGTGTTGTAGTCCACCACGGGGATTGCTCGGTATGTACCATCCTCATCAATTTTGCTATCGCCGTTTAAGAGCGAGGCAAATTGGAACATCAGACTAAAGCGATCTTGAGTCCCAGGAAGGATAGCGGGAGTAAATTCGGGTTTTTCCGAAAAAAACATCTGTCCTCCTCCATTTTCGTTGCGATCGAATCTTGAATATCGTGGAGTATTCGTGCCGCGTTGCGCCCAGTAGATCGACGGAGCAAGTCCATATGCATCTACCGTTCCTATGGATTTGTATACAAATGGTCCCACAAAGGCATAGGGAATATTGATATATAGGCTGTAATTATTGCCATCGACAATCCAATCAATTTCACCGGTCTGATATTTCTGACCATCTACAAATGAGTCGTAATAAATAATGCCCGATTCAGGAAGTTTGAAAGCAACGCCATTTTGATTGAATGCTCCCCCCTGCTCTCCTGAATATTGACTTTTAGAATCTTCAATTTGCGCTGTAGTGTCAGCCTGTCTAGGGATCTTTTTAGTTAGCGCCTTTGCCATTTGAATTTTCTTGGGAGGCTCAACTTTTAGATCGGTTCGAATGATCAGGTCATCAGCAATTGGAGGGGGTGTTCCAAAGGATAAAAAAGGGATCCCAAAAAATAATACGAGATGGCCAAGCAATGAAAGTAACAGCGCAGCTGCAAGAATTCTGAAGGACCTCATAGCGGGACAGCGTAAATACAAGACTGCAGTAATTTCAAACGCAGATTGTGCCTTCTAATAATCGACTATTTTTAGGTAAATTAGCCGCTAAAAAATCCATTTGGTCCGCCAAAATATTACGTCCTTTTAGGATCATATCCTCGTAAAGGCTCGGTAAATATGGTGTGAAGAGCAAACTCATTCCAGCCTTCTCTGGTGTGCGATTTCCTTTGCGTTGGTTGCAGGGCCTGCATGAGATTACTAAATTCATCCAACTATATTTGCCGCCTTGACTATTGGGAATAATGTGCTCTGCTTCTGCGTGGTTCTCATGAATCTTATCCCCGCAATAAGCACATAGACCTCGGTCTCGTTTAAAAAGCTTATGCTTTGTGATGACTGGTACAACATCAAAAAGATTGATCTTTGCCGTTCCCTTGATGGCGATAATGGAATGTAGTTCGATGACTGACTGTAGTCCGCTAGCTCTAGAAATCCCGCCGCGCATTTTCATAATCGGGTCGCCTAATGTCCACAGCACACTGCTATCAGCATAGTGCTTAGTCGCTTCTTCAGCATTAACCCAACCCTGTGGAATTCCACCAGCGTCTAATTTCAAGATGCTCAGCATGCGCCCTCCTTTCCAGATCTTGCCCAATAGGACATCGATTGTTTAAATCATCTTACAGAAGAAGCTTGGGTCAATCAATCATCTAGGGGGAGATAAAGTCGATTACTTCCAAAAGGTGGTCTGAATAGTTGGCGATACCATGGTCACTGCCTTCAAGAACTAGTTGTTTTGCTCCAGCATAAAATTCCACCATCTCCCTCCAGTCTAAGAGTTCATCGCCTTTGGCAGCTATTAAAAAATAGCGTTCTGGCTCGGTTATTTTGTCCACCTGAAGCGCATTAAGTTCATCAATGTATTCGGGACGGAAATCAAAAGGCTCACCGGAATCATAAGCAGTCAACATGCCAACATGTGGGGCAAGCTCCCTAGCCGCCCGGACAGCCGGATTGAGCACTACCGCTTTGCAGTGATACTTTTCCGCAAGATAGTTGGTATAAAAACCACCCAAAGAGGATCCGATGACTCTGAGCTGATCGGCATTGGTTATATCAATATGGTTGATCACCATGTCCATGCTTGCCTTTGGTGAGGGGAAAAGCTGAGGGCAATACCATTCATAGGAATAATCACCCTTGGACAAAGCTTTTACAGCCTCACCAGTCATGACGGCCTTGCTTGATCTCGGCGAAGAGCGAAAGCCATGCAAATAGACTACTAAAGTCGAAGTCTTCACTTAAATGTTCTCTTTAGACTTTCTGCCCAATTTCAAAATTAGCTAGCTTCTCTAATGCCTTGACCATTGCAGAGTGATCCCATGCTTGACCACCATGAGCTGAACAAGAGTTGAATAATTCCTGAGCAGTAGCAGTATTGGGCAATGACACGCCAAGAGCGCGAGCGCTATTCAAAGCGAGGTTCAAATCTTTTTGGTGCAACTCGATTCGAAAGCCAGGATCAAAAGTACGCTTTACCATTCTCTCGCCATGCACTTCAAGAATCTTGGAGCCCGCAAAACCGCCCATCAATGCCTGACGAACTTTGGCAGGGTCGGCTCCCGCTTTGGCAGCAAAAAGAAGCGCCTCCGCAACGGCTTCAATATTTAAGGCAACGATAATTTGGTTGGCTACCTTTGCGGTTTGCCCATCCCCATTGCCACCAACAAGATTAATATTCTTACCCATCAATTCAAAGATTGGTTTGACTTTTTCAAAGACAGTCTCATCACCACCAACCATGATTGAGAGGGTTGCATTTTTAGCTCCTACTTGGCCACCTGAAACTGGAGCATCTAAATAGTCGCAGCCTAAACCATTGATCTGCTTGGCAAACTCTTTGGTTGCAATTGGGGAGATTGAACTCATATCTACAACGACTTTCCCTTTTGATAGCCCTGACGCAATGCCTTTATCGCCAAACAGGACTTTCTCAACATCAGGCGTATCGGGAACCATCATGAAGATGGTATCGGCCTGCTGTGCAACCTCTTGCGGTGACGCGCACTGCACGGCGGTAGAGGATGCTAGTTCATCAGGCACTTTGCTACGGGTATTGATAAAAACTTCATGGCCAGCGGCGATCAAATGTCCGGCCATGGGTGCACCCATGATTCCAAGCCCCACAAACCCTAGTTTTAATTTATTGCTCATTTTGTCTCCAAGTTTTATGAATTATCGCGATGCATTTAGCCTAAGATCTTAACAAAGAAGTCTATTTTGCCCGTGACTCACTTTATACAGCCCACAATAGGGTAATTGCTCAATAAAGTAGGCTAATATTCTATTTAGAAGCATTTATTTATAAGGAAAATAATGAATATCAAATTAGCAAAAATCACATTGGTTATTGCGTCCGTTTTGGCGGGCTCAATAGCAGCTCTTGCGCAATCGGCACCTGCAAATTCTGGCGCCAATCAGGCGATGGTTGTTGATGCTGCAGCAGTAGACAATAGCTACCTTCTCTATGAGGGTAATGTTGTCAAAGTGGATAAAAAAACTCGGACTATTACTTTTAAAAACAAAGAAGGTGAATCTAAATTTGTCGCGGGATCAGACATTACCAATTTTGATCAAATCAAAAAAGGGGATCACCTCAGCGTAACCTATCAATTGACTGTTGCGATTGAGCTGATTAAAACTAAAAGTGATGGTATTCGCAGTAAAGTAGAAACCAATACCGTTACGACATCAAAAGCTACCGATAAACCTGCTGAAACCATTGCGAATAAAACTACCATCATCGCTGACATCGTCGAAGTTAATCGTGAAAAGAAATTGGTGTCTGTAAAAGGCCCTAGCGGCAAGATTACGACAGTGATTGTGAAAAACCCAGCGCTACTAGCTGATGCTAACGTTGGCGAGCAAGTTAAGGTGATTTACTACGATGCTATGGCCGCATCCATTAAGTCGCCTAAAAAATAAGCGCATCTAACGCAAATGTTAAAAGCACCTCGTATACATCGCGTTTAAAAACCCTCCTCCTGGTCTACGCTAATTACGCTAGGTCGGGAGCGACGGGTTTCAATTAGTCTGAGTTAGTTCTGATCATTAAAAAATGAGGGGATTTTCTCCATACCCTCAAATTAATCGTAACAACCAACATTAATACTCTTCGATTGAATAAAACTCAATTCATATCGTCTCGTTCTTTAGGCAAGACAAAAATTAGGCCGTTACACCTTTTTAGGCTGCTGCGCAGATTTGTTAGCGGGCGGCGATGTATCAGGCTTTGCTTGAGGTGCAACAGGGGCTGGTTTTGGAGTTGACGGAGAAGCAGATGGGCTGACAGGATGTGGAGTATGGGTGCTGCCTGGTGCTGTAGGAGAGTTTTTTTCAAAAGGGTTGTATCCGAACCCAGCCGCGTTCGCAGAGAGGGTAAAAAATGCG
>CANBYN010000143.1 GCA_947373615.1 Burkholderiaceae bacterium
AGGCTAAACCTGAAGACTTATTTCTTTTTATTTTGACATATTTTATCCCTAGAAGAAGTATTGTATTTACTTCTTCTATAAGAAGTGTTTAGAATACATCTTTATATTTACGGCAACTCAACATGGAAGCATCTCAATGGATGGCTCGCCCAAGCTTTAGAACTGGAGTACAGATTTTTATTCCACCTAACCTATCAGCCCTAGGCTGATTTAGAACCGAATTCAATGTGCATACAGAACTAATTCCTAAACAAATTACCTGCACTATTAGCGAAATCATTTACTCCAAAATAATGGAAAAACTTATTTACCTTAACAACTCTATCCGATATCGATTTGGTAGTTGGCACCTTTTTTTAGCCATTATTGCGATACTTTTTTTGCTAGAACAGAAATTCTCCGCATTACATCCAAACAATCAGGTCAGAGCTCTTGGTCTGATTTTCTATGGTTAATATGAATCCAGTCACTTCACAAACAAGCAATTCAATCGAGATCAGCATGCAGGCACTTCTAAATGAAAGTGGTCTGAAATCAATGCAAATTGGCGGTAAAACTCTATTGCCCATCGCCCAAGGAGGGATGGGGGTGGGAATATCAGCACACAAATTAGCCGGAAGCGTTGCTAGCTTTGGGGGAATAGGCACGATTTCATCAATTGATTTACGCAGACTTCATCCAGACTTAATGGCAAAAACCGATCATCTTCCGCCATCAGATAAAACTAAAGCAGCAATTAACGAAGCTAATCTCATTGCCTTAGAACGCGAAATTCAAGCTGCTCAACAAATTTCCCAAGGTCATGGAATGCTTGCAGTTAATGTGATGCGGGCAGTTAGTGAATATGAGCCGTACATTACAAAGGCATTGCAATGCGGTGTTGAAGCAGTAGTCGTTGGCGCAGGATTGCCATTAGATCTGCCGGATTTAGCCAAAGATTTTCCAAATGTTAATCTCATCCCCATTCTTGCCGATGCCCGTGGCTTGCAATTGATTGTTAAAAAATGGGAACGAAAGGGGCGACTACCCAATGCAATCGTTTTAGAGCACCCACGATTAGCTGGAGGCCATTTAGGCGCTGCCACCATTCAGGATTTAAATGATCCGAAATTTGATTTTGAGCGCTCCATTCCTCAGTCACTAGAGTTTCTTAAAAATGCTGGCTTGGAAAATGAAATTCCTATCATTGCTGCCGGAGGTATCACAAGCCTAGAGGATATTAAAAAGGTTCAATCGTACGGAGCCGCAGGAGTGCAAATGGGCACTGCTTTTGCTGTAACCCATGAAAGTGATGCACACCCAAATTTTAAGAAAACCTTGGCTGAAGCAAAGCTTGAAGACGTTGTCGAGTTTATTAGTGTCGCCGGCTTACCCGCCAGGGCCATAAAAACACCATGGCTGATTAAGTATTTAGAAACTGAACCAAAACTCAAATCCGTGGCTCACAAAAAAGAACATTGCACTTTGAGTTTTGATTGCCTAATAGAATGCGGCCTAAGAGATGGCAATGCAGCGGTGGGTCAGTTTTGTATCGATAAACATTTAGCTTTTGCCCTAGAAGGGGATCTCAAAAAAGGGTTATTTTTTAGAGGCTCTGGAAAATTGCCGTTTGGCTCTGAGATTAAAAGCGTTCGCGAACTGATCACCTTCCTGCTTTCGGGCCGAATTTTTTGACCTATTTAACACTTTATAAAAACATGACAATTCAAATTGACTCGAATCCCTAGTGAACTCTATTGGTGATGGTGTTATCACTTCTAACGCTAAAGGGGTCATTATCTTTTGGAACAAGGCAGCAGAATATATTTTTGGATTTACCAAAGAGGAGGCTCTGGGTCAAAGTTTAGATCTCATCATCCCTGAACGCCTTCGACAGCGTCACAACGAGGGTTATGAGCATTCTATGAAAACTGGCTTAACTCGTTATGGGAATAAATTGCTTACCGTGCCTGCCCTGCACAAATCAGGACAGCCACTATCTATTGCTTTCACAGTGGCCATGCTTTTTGATAACACCCATCAAGTCTCCAGCATTACCGCGGTTGTTCGAGATGATACGGAGCGCTTTCAATTAGAAAGAACTCTCAAGCGCCGCATTACAGAGCTAGAAGAACAGAAGGATTAGGAGGTTGATTACTGCCTTTTAACTTAATACCTTATTTAATGTAGGGCTTATATTTTCACCTCTAATGCCCCTATTTACATAGCGCTGATTCATTCTCACTCCACTTGATATTTCCGTTTGACTAAAGATGTATTTTAGGTATATCTTATAAAAATGAAGCAAAAATGATTCTCAAATTTATGAGGGAGTGAAATTATGATGTCAAAAAAAATAATCGGGCTATGCTCAATTAGTATTGTGCTGCTCATGGCCTGCGGCAAATCAGACCCGTATGACACAAGCAAAATGGATCTCAAGCCTACCCCGGCAAAAATTAGCTCTGAGCGACATACCGGGGCATTTGCTGAAGGGGCCTCACTCAATATGACCAATGAGCTAAAGCCCGTTGACAACTCCCCCATCAAAACTGTAAAGCTAGATACCACTCATAAAATTATTGAAATTGCACCAGGAGTACGCTTTGGAGCATGGACATTTGGCGATCAAGTGCCTGGACCTACGGTACGCGCTCGAGTGGGAGACAAGATTCGCTTTAGCATGACCAACAGAAGTGATGAGGTACTGCCAGGAGTTCAACTAACCGCTGCACCAATGATGCACTCAATGGATTTTCATGCGGCAATGGTGTCACCTCAAGATAAATATCGCTCGGTAGCTCCAGGTCAAACGATCGAGTTCGAATTTACAGTCAATTATCCTGGTGTGTTTATGTATCACTGTGGCACTCCAATGATTTTGGAACATATTGCCTCAGGAATGTATGGCGCTGTAATCGTTGAGCCAAAAGAAGGATATCCAACAAAAGCAGACCGTGAATATATGGTTATTCAAAGTGAGTTTTATCTCAAGCCTGATCCAGATGGAAAAAAGGTTGATGGTCAACCGCTATATGTCCTCGATACTGAAAACCTTAAAAAGGCAGTGCCAAGCTATACCGTCTTTAATGGTCAACACAATGGTATGGTTAAAAATCCGTTGGCTGCAAAACCGGGTGAAAGAGTCCGCCTCTTTGTGCTCAATGTAGGCCCAAGCAAAACTTCAAGCTTTCACGTAGTTGGAACGATATTTGATCGTGTTTGGATGGAGGGCAATCCAGATAATCAGTTTCGCGGTATGCAAACCGTCTTATTAGGATCATCGAACTCTGCAATTGTAGAAATGATGATTCCGGAGGCGGGTAAATACATCATGGTCGATCATCATTTTGCCAATGCCTCACAAGGAGCAATTGGTTTAATTAGTACAGATGCATCTAAAAAACCAAGTGAAGATTTAGAGCATCACAATATGGGCGCAACAGCAACGCCAACCGATCCAATGGCTATTAAAGGCAAGCAAGATTTTGAAAGCAAGTGCCTAGCATGCCACTCGATTGGTCAAGGAAAAAAATTAGGCCCTGATTTAGCCGGATTAACAAAACGCCGCAATGACGCTTGGATTACAAGCTGGCTGCTAAACCCAGAAAAAATGTTGGCTAATGATCCGGATGCAAAAGCCATGCTTAAGGAATACAACAATATTCCCATGCCAAATCAGAATCTAACCAATGCTGAGATTCAGCAATATCTGAAATACTTCCACTGGGCTGATACACAGCCAACCGGCAGCGCTTCAGCAAGCGGAGCTCATTAATATGAAGGTGGCCATCTTATTTACAAGCCTATTGCTGATAGCAGCATCATCGGCAATAGCTTGTGGCCACTGCATTGAAGATAAGGTGGCCGCTGTATATGACTATTCAATTGTGACAAAAGCAGTCAGTGAAAAACATACGGTAGCCTTTTTTGGAATTGAAGGTCCTTTAGTAGTAAATTCAGCATCCAAACAATCCCTTCTTGGAATTCTCAGCAGCATTAAAGGAATCGATAGCAATACCATCCGAATCTCCCTTGAAACTGGTTCTGTCTCAGTGGCTTTTAACCCTAGCAGCATTTCCTATGCCGCATTACTAGATAGCCTGGAAAAGAGACTTAAACCCACGAACCTATCCATCTTTCCTTTAGACACCATCACGCAAATGCCCAAATCTAAAGTGGCTAGCCGCTAATTAAATACCTAAAAAAGTCGTCAATGTCAGATAAGAAAATTGCAGTATTAGCTTTAGGTTTTAGGCCGTTTTACTTGTTGGCCTCTTGCTGGGCAATGTTTACGATTTTTGAATGGTTGCTAGAGCTACAAGGCATTGGAATGAGAGGTTTTAATTGGCTACCTGGAATGCAATGGCATGCACATGAAATGATTTTTGGTTTTGCAACCACTGTCATTACAGGCTTTGCATTAACAGCTGTAAGAGCCTGGACTGGTCTTGATACACCTAAAAGGCTTAGTCTGTTTGCATTGGTAATACTGTGGGCCACGGCAAGATTTGGAGCCTTTACTGGCTCTATATTCATTATTGTGGATATTTGCTTTTTGCCAATCATTGCGATTGTTATAGGACGCCTGATCTTAAGGGCGAAGATGCATCGAAACCTATTTCTTCCTCTGATTTTGATTATTCTGGGCTGTTTAAATGCCTGCTTTTATCTTTCAACTTTGGGATACCTCAAGCTAGATGTCAATTACATCATCTTTGCCTCCCTATACCTCATCATCATGATTGAAATTATGATTGGTAATCGCATCATCCCCAGCTTTACTGCCAATGCGATTCCCGGCCTAAAACAAAATCGCAACCAGAGCTTGACCAAGGCAACGATCATTGGTAGTGCGCTCACTTTTTTTCTGCAAATAGTTAGTTCCTATGGTCCTATTAATGCAATTGCATGCTTTATTGTTGCCGGATTACACCTTGTCCTACTTTGGGGATGGCGTCCACTTGCGACTACGAGCAAACCTATTGTTTGGATTCTTCACATCTCCTATGCCTGGATCACTGTAGGTTTTCTATTACTAGGCATTTCGCAATTAGGGTTAATCACGATTTATCCAGCACTTCATGTTTTTGGAATTGGCGCTACTGGTGGATTAATTATTGCCATGATCACCAGAACGGCACTTGGCCATACTGGCAGGCCATTACTTGCTGGACCGACTGAAATAACAGCGTATTTTGGAATGCAAGCAGTCCTTTTAATTTGGCTATTAGCTAATTCGAGGCACGGTATTTGGTTTTACCCATTAATGGTGATTGCTGGACTTATCTGGATAAGCATCTTTGCCCTCTACATCATCAAATACCT
>CANBYN010000144.1 GCA_947373615.1 Burkholderiaceae bacterium
CAAATTCGCATGGCCAATGCCATTCGTGCATTATCCATGGACGCAGTTCAACAGGCTAATTCAGGTCACCCAGGTATGCCAATGGGTATGGCAGATATTGCTGTTGGACTTTGGAACGAACATTTAAAACACAATCCAACTGATCCACATTGGATCGATCGTGATCGCTTTGTTTTATCTAATGGCCATGGTTCGATGTTGTTGTATTCGCTCTTACATCTTTCGGGTTATGACTTGCCGATTGAGGAGCTCAAAAATTTCCGTCAATTGCATAGTAAAACACCTGGCCATCCTGAATATGGAATTACTCCAGGCGTAGAAACTACTACAGGCCCACTTGGACAGGGAATTGCTAATGCAGTCGGTATGGCTCTTGCTGAAAAATTGTTAGCAGAAGAATTTAATCGACCTGGTTACAAGATTGTTGATCACTTCACCTACGCATTCTTGGGTGATGGTTGTTTGATGGAAGGCATCAGTCATGAAGTATGTTCATTGGCTGGTACTTTGAAGTTGAATAAATTAATTGCTCTTTGGGATGACAACGGCATCTCTATTGATGGCAAAGTCATTGCTTGGTTTAACGAAGATACCCCTAAGCGTTTTGAAGCTTATGGTTGGAATGTAATTCGCGATGTTGATGGACACGATGCTGAAGCAGTATCGGCAGCAATCACCAAAGCCAAAAAGAGCGATAAACCTACCTTGATCTGTTGCAGGACCGCCATTGGCCAAGGCTCGCCTAATTTAGCTGGCAGCGATAAAGTTCATGGTTCACCGCTGGGTACTGCTGAGATCGCAGCTTGCCGTATTGCAATGAATTGGCCATATGCACCCTTTGAAAGTCCGAAAGATATTTATGCGGCATGGGATTTTAAAAAGCGCGGACAAGCAGCAGAGCATGAATGGAATAAAGAATTCCAAAAGTATAAAAATAAATTTCCTGAACTCGCTTCTGAATTACAGCGTCGTATGCAAGGTGATTTGTCGAAAGATTTTGCTTCAACCTTAAATGCTTACTTGAAATCTTGCCAAACGAAAGCAGAGACGATTGCAACTCGCAAAGCAAGTCAAAATGCAATTGAAGCATTAGCTCCCGCCCTCCCGGAATTTATGGGCGGCTCTGCTGACTTAACGGGTTCAAATCTAACGGGTTGGTCAACATGTAAAGCCGTGCGTGGTGATCAATGGGGTAATCATATTAATTATGGCGTGCGTGAATTTGGTATGAGCGCCATCATGAACGGCATCGCTTTGCACGGAGGTTATATTCCGTTTGGAGGCACCTTCTTAACTTTCTCTGATTACAGTCGTAATGCGTTGCGGATGGCTGCTCTAATGAAGTTAAGAAGCATTTTTGTTTTCACCCACGACTCAATTGGTCTAGGTGAAGATGGTCCGACCCATCAATCCGTTGAACATGTGGCAAGCTTGCGCCTTATTCCCAATCTGATGGTCTGGCGCCCTTGTGATACTACTGAAAGTGCTGTGGCCTGGGGCTCAGCGATTGAGCGTAAGAACGGCCCTAGTGCCTTGATCTTTAGTCGTCAAAATTGCCCATTTGTTTCACGTAATCCGCAGCAAATTAAAGATATTGCTCGGGGTGGATATGTTTTACGTGACCCACAATCTGGCAAGATAGATGCAGTCATTATTGCGACCGGCTCTGAAATTGCATTGGCGTTGCAAACAGCGCAGCAGATGGAAAAAGAAGGTTTCGGTATTCGAGTAGTATCAATACCATCGACTACCGTCTTTGATCAACAAGATGCTGCCTATAAAGTAAAAGTATTACCGGACAATATTCCGCGCATAGCGGTTGAAGCTGGTGTGAGTGATTTTTGGTGGAAGTACGGTTGCGCGGCAGTACATGGTGTGGATACCTTCGGTGAGTCAGCGCCTGCACCACAGCTTTATGAGTATTTTGGATTAACAGCAGATCAGATTGCAAAGACTGTTCGGCAGTGTATTGCAATGAAGTAAATTCAATATTAACAAGGGGAAAAAAATGACAATTCGTGTCGCAATTAATGGCTATGGACGTATCGGTCGTATGGTATTGCGTGCCTTGTATGAAGACCAGGTCAATGGTAAACCAAGGCGAGATATCAAAATCGTGGCGATCAACGCCATGGGCGATATTGATATCAATGCGCACTTAACTCAATATGATTCTGCGCATGGTCGCTTTCCTGCTGAGGTAAAAGTCGATGGTGATTGCATGGTGGTAAATGGCGATCGCATCAAAATGTTTTCGACACGCAATCCATTAGAAACCCCATGGGGTGAATTAGGTGTAGATTTGGTGCTTGAGTGTTCTGGCAAATTTACTTCAAAAGAAAAAGCCATGGTTCATATTTCTCAGGGCGCAAAGAAAGTGTTAATTTCTGCTCCTGGTGAGAAAGATGTGGATGCAACGATTGTTTACGGCGTCAATCAAAATGTATTGAAGGCGAGCGATGTAGTTGTATCAAACGCAAGTTGTACTACTAACTGTTTAGCGCCATTGGTTAAACCATTGCTCGACAAGATTGGCATCGAATCTGGTTTGATGACAACAATTCATGCATTTACTAACGATCAAGTTCTAACCGATGTGTATCACAAGGATATGCGTCGTGCGCGTTCTGCCGTTACCAGCATGATCCCAACCAAAACTGGGGCCGCAAAAGCGGTCGGCCTAGTACTCCCAGCCTTAGCAGGTCGTTTTGATGGTTTTGCAATGCGGGTGCCGGTAATTAACGTTTCAGTGGTTGACTTAACATTTGCAGCGAGTCGCGCTACTAGCGTGGACGAAGTGAATTCAATCTTAAAAGCAGCTAGCGAAGGCGAGCTCAAAGGCATTTTGGGTTTCAACACCCTTCCATTGGTTTCGATCGACTTTAATCATGATCCGCGCCCCAGTATTTACGATGCATCACAAACACGCGTCTCGGTAGACGGTAAATTAGTCAAAGTGTTGGCGTGGTATGACAATGAGTGGGGCTATTCAGTACAGATGCTGAACGCAGCTGAAGCTTTAATGGCTGTATAGCAATTAAAATTCAATAAAAGCATCTAAAAGTTTTTAAAAATCTTGAAAAAGTGAGTATTTAATTTTTTAGATATTGAATGAATGTAAAAAAGACCTCAATTTGAGGTCTTTTTGTCTTTAAGGTTCTTAAAACTAATTATTTGATCTTAAAAGTTCTTATTTTTGCTTATTTCTGCAATTTCTCTTTTGGCAATGACCATACATTGCTAAAGAGTGCTCCTGAAGCTTAAAGCCTAAAGCTTTAGCGATATCTCGCTGTCTCTTTTCAATGGCCTCATCTACAAATTCTTCAACGTGCCCACAATCAAGACAAACTAGATGGTCGTGGTGGTGACCTTCATTTAATTCGTAAATAGCCCGGCTATCGCCTTTGCTGGACTCAAAATGACTGCGAAGTAATAGTCCTGCCTGCTCAAATTGGGTCAGTACTCTATAAACCGTAGCCAAGCCGATTTCTTGATCTTCTTTGGCCAGTGCCATAAAGATGTCTTCAGCGCTGAAGTGGGTGCCACCATTTTGATGAAAAAAATCCAAAATCTTCATGCGTGGACCTGTTGCCTTTAGGCCGATATCACGTAAATCTGCGGGAGTAGGATTTTGGGTCATATTCATGAGTTTGGGAGCTAAAATCAATGTCTTAATGATACGGCCAGCCATGCAAAATTGCCTTGAACTTTTTAGTCTCTATTTGAACTTCTATTTAAGAAGGGTTTCCCCTGCTCGCATGGGGATATTTGCTGTCGCCTTAATTGGGTTTTTGGGGGTGAGCGGGTGTACCTCTGCTGTTGATGAAACTCAGCGTGCTTGGATGAATACAATATTTAGGCCTTACACGCCAGATGTTGTTCAGGGCAATTTTATTTCTAGCGAGCAATATGCCAAGCTGCAAGTGGGAATGAGCCGTGAGCAAGTGCGTCAAATTATGGGTACACCGTTGTTGGCAAGTTATTTTCATGCAAATCGCTGGGATTACATTTTTGAATTTAAGCGCTCCGGACAAGTCATGGGCAAAGATCGTCATGTAACAGTATTTTTTGATGGCGACAAAATGGTTAAGTTTGAAGGCGACGCATTGCCAACTGAAGTTGAGTTGGTTGCAGAAATTGATGGCTACGCTAAAACTAAGCGCTCATTTTGGGATATGGTCACCGGTTCAAACAAACAACCTGTAACCCCACCACTGCAGCAGCCAGAAGTATTAGTTCCTAGTAAGACTGATAATTTACCAGCAGGTGCAGCAGTGCCGACTGCTGCAAGCAGTGGCTCATTCTGGGATTTTTTTAGCTTTTCAAATAAGCAGGCAGATGCGCAACCAATAGCGCAGCCCGAGGCTCTAGGCCCTGGCGCTTTAAATATTCCAGCGCCTACTGATACTAAATAGCAATAACTTTTTGTATTGATGCTTGAGTAAGTAGCTATACATACCCTTAACAAGAAGTGATGAAACAAATGATGAAAATTGCAATTGCTGGTGCCACGGGTCGCATGGGTAAGATGTTGATCGAGGCCGTCCTAAATACTGCTGACGCACAACTAGTTGGTGCGCTTGAACATTCATCCTGTCCACAATTGGGGGAAGATGCCGGTGCTTTTTTAGGTAAAAAAACCGGCGTATTGATTTCTGCTGATGTAGCTAAAGTATTGACGAGGGCAGACTTCTTAATTGACTTCACAAGACCTGAGGGCACTATGGCCCACTTGGATGCGGCTAAAAAAACCGGCACCAAAATGATTATTGGTACTACTGGTTTGAGTCCTGAACAGATTGGTGAGCTCAAAACTGCATCTGCAACGCTGGCAATTGTTTTTGCTCCGAACATGAGTGTAGGTGTGAATGCCACATTTAAGCTTTTAGAGATTGCCGCTAAGATGCTTAATCAAGGTTATGACATTGAGATTATTGAGGCTCATCATCGCCACAAGGTGGATGCGCCTTCAGGTACTGCGCTCAGGATGGGTGAAGTCATTGCTGATGCCTTAGGTGAAAAGCTAGAAGATGTAGCTGTCTATGCGCGCGAAGGCCATACTGGTGAACGCAAAGAAGGATCTATTGGTTTTGCAACTATTCGTGGTGGCGATATCGTCGGTGATCACACAGTGTTGTTTGCTGGCGATGGCGAGCGAATTGAGATTAGTCATAAGTCATCTAGTCGCCAATCCTATGCGCAAGGATCATTACGTGCAGCACGTTTTTTACAGAATCAAAGCGCTGGCTTATATGACATGCAAGACGTTCTTGGTTTACGAAAATAACTAGTCTTGATTTAATT
>CANBYN010000145.1 GCA_947373615.1 Burkholderiaceae bacterium
TTGAGTGGATCGGGATAGATCGTGCCACGGGCATTGCGCAAGGTGGCGACGTGATCAATATTGATGCCCAGTTCTAAAGCGATAGAGGAAGTCATCTGCGTAGAGTACTAGATTTTTTTCAAATCGATCAAAATTTGACGCGTAGTTAATACTTGATCTTGCAAGTGCAATCCGAGCAAAAAGCGCATCAGTTGTTTACTCTCAGAGAGCGTCTGCGGATCAGAAAAATCACTCATACTGATATCTAATAGTGATTTGCCAGATAGAACGGGCCAATGCCCTGGATCATCTCCTTGTACTGGGCGCACGCCCCGCTCAGGTTGATAGACATATTGTGTTTGCGCAACTGGGGGCTCATTCGTTTCTACGCAGCGATCTAAGGCCGCCGCATACCCCGTCTCTTGCAACAGTGAGAGCTCAAACGGACGCAAAATTTCTTCCAAACCTTTGGATTCAAACTC
The DNA here is from genome assembly GCA_947373615.1 of Burkholderiaceae bacterium. Taxonomy (GTDB): domain Bacteria; phylum Pseudomonadota; class Gammaproteobacteria; order Burkholderiales; family Burkholderiaceae; genus Polynucleobacter. Next base: position 462 of record CANBYN010000145.1, read on the forward strand.
TAAGTTCGATAACGCATTGATGGTGTGCGAGTAACGATCGTAGAGTTTTTCATAATCATCTTCGCGAGCAAGAAACTTCACAAGAAGTTCATTTAAGTAGAACCCGCACAGCAGGGCATCGCCGACTAACGAAGGCATGCCGCCCACCCATTCTGATTTGGTGAGCGTGCGCAATTCCGATTTTCCACTCCAAGAAACGAGCAGTGGTTGAAACCGTTGCAACACAGGACGCAGGACAGAATGAGGACGTTTAGCGCCTTTGGCAATCAAGGCCATCCGGCCATGCTGCCGAGTAAACACGTCGAGAATTAAGCTCGTCTCTTTATAGGGAATGCTGTGCAATACAAACGCAGGCTCGTCAGCAACACGAAGGAAGGCCATAGAACCTTATTCCAGCCCTTGCGCCCGCAATTCAGCGCGATCATCCGCCCAGCCGCGCTTAACCTTTACCCAAGTCTCTAAAAAGACTTTGCCATCAAAGAGCTTTTCCATATCAATTCGGGCGTCTGTGGATATCTTTTTAAGGCGCTCGCCTTTTTGACCAATGATCATGGCCTTATGGCTATCGCGATCGACCAAGATGGTGGCCGCGATACGGCGCATCTTGCCATCCATCTTGAATTGATCAATGACCACGGTGCTGGTGTAAGGTAACTCTTCACCGGTAAAGCGAAATACCTTTTCACGAAGAATTTCCGCTGCTAAAAATCGCTCGCTGCGGTCCGTAATCGTATCGCCATCATAGACAGCCTCCCCTTCAGGCAAGTAACCCTCGAGCACATCTAACAGCCGAGTAATATCGCCCGGGCTTTTCGCACTCATGGGAACGATTTCAGCAAACTCACACTTTTGATCTTCATGCCCACCCAATTCACACCAAGGCTTCGACATTTCTTTCATGAAATTGAGTAATGCTTGGTCTCGCTCTGAGGGAGTCTGAAAACGGCTATTAAATAAATCGAGCTTATTTAACACAAGCACCACCGGCAAGTTCTCTGGCAGCAGCTTTAATACCTTCTTATCATCTTCCCCAAAGTAGCCCGCCTCCACCACAAAACAAGCCACATTCACTTCTTGCAAAGCCGTAGTGACGGTTCGGTTAAGCGCCTTGTTCAGCGTATTCATTAAACGCGTCTGAAAGCCTGGGGTATCGATAAAAATAAATTGCGCTTCTTCACGATTTTGAATGCCCAAAATGCGATGGCGGGTGGTTTGAGCCTTACGAGAAGTAATGCTGATCTTCTGACCCACTAAAGCATTTAAGAGGGTTGATTTCCCCATATTAGGACGCCCAACAATGGCGATGGTGCCGCATCTAAACACAATTAGCCCTTCAGCTTAAGATTGAACTGTTCTTCGGTCACTTCTTTTTTGGCTGCTTTCTTTTTGGCAGACCGAGTCTTCTTGGGTTTGCGAGATTCTTGTGGCAAGGATTTGAGCATCGCAATTAAAGCCAACTTCGCAGCCGCTTGTTCAGCAGCGCGGCGCGAGGCACCCTCTCCCTTGACAGCCACTTTATGACTGGGAATCAAACACTCGACTTCAAACTGCTGATTGTGCGCAGCTCCCGTAGTGCCCGTCACGTTATACGTTGGTAAGGGCAATTGATAGCCTTGCAAGCACTCTTGTAATAAGGTTTTATCGTCCTTACCCAAGGTCTTGGGATCGACGTGCGCTAGGATAATCGAGTAGAGCTTACGCAAACATGTTTTTGCCGCCTCAAAGCCACCATCCAAAAAGATCGCTCCAGTGACAGCTTCCAAGGTATCTGCCAAGATCGATGGCCGACGAAAGCCACCACTCTTGAGTTCACCTTCGCCTAGGCGCAAGTAATCAGATAGGGATAGGGATTGGGCAATTTCATACAAAGCTTGTTGCTTGACTAAATTAGCGCGCACCCTAGAAAGGTCGCCCTCATCTAAATCGGAGTAGCGCTCATAAAGCATTTCAGCAACAACGCAATTGAGAATGGAGTCGCCCAAAAACTCCAGACGCTCATTATTTTTTTTGCTATGACTACGATGAGTCAATGCCTGATTGAGTAACTCGGACTTCTTGAAGGTGTAGCCGAGTCGCTCTTGCAGCGGTCCAGTGTCGATCACGGCGCGCGCATTCATGATCGTTTTACTCGAAGCCGCCGATGCGACCTAAATTCCCAAGGTTCAACCACACAAAGAAGGCTTTACCCACAATATTTTTATCAGGCACAAAACCCCAGTAGCGCGAATCGGCACTGTTATCTCGGTTATCGCCCATAGCAAAGTAGTGTCCAGGAGGTACCGTGCAAGTCACGCCCGATTGTTGGTACTGACAGAACTCAATCCCAGGGAAACGCTCACTCGGAAATACCGTGGCTGGACGATCAGGGTCATTTAAGATTTCGTGATGATTGCCACCCAGATCTGCCGGGAAGGTTTCTGTGTAACGCTTAGCATAGCGCATGTTTTCTGGATCAAGATAAGACTCACCACCGCTGTATTGCAATGGCTGACCATTAATCGTCAGGCGCTTATTGTCATAAACAATCACATCACCTGGTAAGCCCACGACACGCTTAATGTAGTCCACCGATTCGTCACGAGGATAGCGAAACACCATTACATCGCCTCGCTTAGGCGAACCTAAATCAATCACTTTTTGATTGATCACTGGCAAACGAATCCCGTAGGTAAATTTATTGACCAAAATAAAATCACCAATCTGCAAGGTGGGAATCATCGATCCCGAAGGAATTTTAAAAGGCTCAACCAGAAATGAGCGCAATACAAACACCGCGCAGATCACCGGGAAAAAACCCGCGGTGTACTCAAGCCATAAGGGCTGGCGATCGATGCCCGCCAAGCGCCGTTGCGGAGCAAAGACCAGCTTGTCGGCAACCCAAGCGATGCCAGACACAACCAACAAGACAAAAAGGATCAGAGCAAAGTTCATTAATCTTCCACCTGCAAAATAGCCAAGAACGCTTCTTGTGGAATTTCCACATTCCCTACTTGTTTCATACGCTTTTTACCTTCTTTTTGCTTCTCTAATAACTTACGCTTACGGGAAATATCGCCGCCATAACATTTAGCCAGCACGTTCTTACGCAAGGCTTTGACATTTTCACGGGCCACAATATTGCTGCCAATTGCCGCCTGAATAGCGACATCAAACATTTGACGCGGGATGATGCCGCGCATCTTGGAAACCACTTCGCGCCCACGATGTTGACTATTGCTCCGATGCACAATCACTGACAAGGCATCCACACGTTCACCGTTAATCAAAATATCCACTTTGACTACATCGGCAGGACGGTACTCTTTGAATTCATAATCCATCGAAGCATAGCCACGAGAAATCGATTTCAAGCGATCAAAAAAATCGAGCACGATTTCGGCCATCGGTAACTCATAAGTAAGTTGCACTTGGCGACCTAAATAATTCATCCCCATCTGAATCCCGCGCTTTCCCACGCACAAGGTAATCACTGAACCCACATACTCTTGCGGCATATATAAATTGACCGTGACGATCGGCTCCATGATCGTATCGACCTTGCTCGTCTCAGGCATCTTCGAGGGGTTATCCACCATCAACATCGTGCCATCTGATTGCTGAACTTGATATACCACAGTGGGAGCAGTCGTAATCAGGTTCATGTCGTACTGACGCTCTAAGCGCTCTTGCACGATCTCCATGTGCAGTAGACCCAAGAAACCACATCGGAAACCAAATCCTAACGCTTGAGAGACCTCTGGCTCATAGAGCAAAGACGCATCATTGAGTTTTAACTTCTCCAGCGATTCCCGAAGCTGATCATATTCACTGGCTTCAACGGGATACAAACCAGCAAAGACCTGCGACTTGACTTCTTTAAAACCGGGCAATGCGGCGGCAGCAGGCGTGCGGCCCTGTTGCCCAGTAGCATGGGTCACGGTGTCGCCTACTTTGGCTGCTTTTAATTCTTTAATGCCTGCAATGATGAAACCCACTTGACCGGCACTCAGTTCAGGGCGATCTACTGACTTGGGACTAAAGACACCCACATGCTCAACCAAGTGAGTTGAACCATTGGCCATCAAGGTAATTTTATCTTTGGGCTTCAAGGTGCCATTGACCACACGCACCAACATCACCACACCAACATAGTTATCAAACCATGAATCGATGATTAAACATTGCAATGGAGCCGAGGCATCACCCTCAGGCGGTGGCACCCGGCGAATCATTTCTTCGATGACTTCGTGCACGCCAAGACCGGTCTTGGCTGAGCAAGTCACCGCATCGGTTGCATCAATCCCAATCACATCTTCAATTTCTTGAATGGCGCGCTCAGGATCAGCTTGCGGCAAATCAATCTTATTGAGAACAGGAACGACCTCAACACCCAACTCAATGGCGGTATAGCAATTGGCCACGGTTTGCGCCTCTACCCCCTGACTAGCGTCGACCACCAAGAGAGCGCCTTCACAGGCAGATAAAGAACGACTCACTTCATAGGAAAAATCAACGTGTCCTGGCGTATCAATCAGATTGAGGTTATAAATCTTGCCGTCTTTGGCTTTGTAACTTAATGCGGCCGTCTGGGCTTTAATGGTGATACCACGTTCGCGCTCGATATCCATCGAGTCAAGTACTTGCGCTTCCATTTCGCGATCAGAAAGACCGCCACACAATTGAATAATGCGATCGGCAAGCGTCGATTTACCGTGATCGATATGAGCGATGATAGAAAAATTGCGGATTAAATCCATAGCGTCTTAATAGGTCATTCAAAAAACGCCTTATCAGAACGCACCACAATGATGCGCTGCAAAAAGTCGTCTTAGAGGCATT
>CANBYN010000146.1 GCA_947373615.1 Burkholderiaceae bacterium
CCTGAATCCCCCAGTGATCGAGCATGGGTACGCGCACTTTCTATGGATATTGCAAGCGATATCCACCCAATCGATAATTTACGAGTATTGCGTTACTTGGAAAGGCAGTTTGGTTTTACCAATGAAGCGAAAGATGTCTGGTATCAACATTGGATCAAAGTGGGTCTCGCCGGTTTAGAAAAACAATTGAGTAGCGATTCTCGAGTGGGACTTTTTGCATATGGAGACCAACCAAGCCTTATTGATATTTGTCTGGTGCCACAACTATTTAATGCCCTAAGCGCCAAGATGGAAATGGATCCCTACCCCACACTCATGAAGATCTTTGATGAATGCATGAAGCTACCATCCTTCATAGATGCTTCGTGGGAGAAGCAAATTGACGCAGAAGGTTCAAATCCCACTATTCCACCAAAGAAATAATGAAAGCGTAAGTAACGAGCCAACAGTAGTAATTAATACCACCCTAGAGATGACGCTACCATCTGCCTTGTAATACTGTGCCAACATAAAAGGGCCTGTTCCTGTTGGCAGTGCACTCAATATCACTACTGCGCTTAACCACAATGGTGGTAAATCTAAAATTGGACCCGCAATAGTCCAGGCAAGAAGGGGTTGAAGAATGAGTTTTGCAAAACTAATACCCCAAGCTTGATGCGATGAGGTATCGCTTTTTTTCATTAAAAATAATCCGATTGAAACCAATGCGCAAGGAGTTGCAGCTGCCGCCAAAAATGAAATAACTTGCGCAATTGAGTCATACATATACAGGCCACTTGAAGCCCAGGCTAGCCCGACGACTGGAGCAATAAGCAAGGGATTAGAGCACAGCGACTTTATGACACTCAAGACAACTTCGTGCGCCTTTTTATGTGACAACGTTCCGATCTCAATTAACACAGTTGCCAAAGCAAACATTACGAAGACAATAAAGGTTGATATGATCGCAGGGGCAAGACCATCTTGACCGAGTGCAAGTGTGCACAAAGGAATGCCCATGTATCCGGTATTTGAATAAGAAGCGCTTAGGCCGTTAAAGCTAGCACTCGCTAAGTCACGATCCCAAATCCAACTCACAAGTAGTACCAATACAAAAACAACCAAACAACTCAGAAAAAATGCAGTAATAAAACCTGGTTGCCAAAGTGCTTGCCAACCGCTATTGGCAGCAAAATTAAAGAGTTGGGCTGGCAATGCCAACCAAACTACAAAACGATTGAGCTCAATGGATGCGCTTATCCTCAACTTGCCTGCGCGCCCGCACGCATACCCAATTAGTATCAGAGAAAATACTGGCAAAACTACATTAAAAACGTAGGGCACTATTTAAGAAAGGAAATTAAGAGATTTTTTTCAGCGTTTTGATATATCGTTGAGCATTATTGACATACCGCCCAGCAATGTCCGCAATGCCTGAAATTTGATTGGGGCTTAATGTTTTTACTGCCTTAGCTGGGGAGCCCAAAATCATAGATCCATCTGGGAATTCTTTGCCTTCTGTTACTAGCGCACCAGCACCAACCAAACAGTTCCTACCAATCTTGGCGCCATTCAGAATGATTGCGCCAATTCCAATCAAGGTGCCATCACCAATTGAACAACCATGCAGCATTACTTGATGTCCCACGGTTACATTTTTACCAATTAAGAGCGGATACCCAGGATCAGTATGCAAAACGGAGGCATCTTGCACATTACTTCCCTGACCGATTTGAATTAGATCGTTATCCCCTCGAATAACAACCTTGGGCCAGATGTTTGCATCCTGATGGAGCTCCACTTTGCCGATTACTTCTGCGCTCTCGGCAACCCAAGCACCCTCAGCAAGCTGAGGGGCATTTCCGTCTAGTTCATATATAGCCATAACTCATTATAGGTATGAATCAGGCCATACTTTATTGACGAGAAAACTACCAGTTTGGCTCGCGATCTGGCGTCGAAGAAATGCGATGCACGCTTAAATCAGCGCCTTCATACTCCTCTTCTTGGGTCATCCGAATACCTAAAACAGCTTTCAGCGTTCCATAAACCACAATTCCACCCACCAAGGCAATGCCAACTCCAAGTGCACTGCCAATAAGTTGACCAGTGAAGGTAATACCGCCAATCCCTCCGAGCGCTTTGGCGCCAAAAATTCCCGCAGCTAGACCGCCCCATAATCCACACAAACCATGTAAGGGCCATACACCTAGAACATCATCAATCTTCCAGCGGTTTTGCACTAAGGTGAACATATAAACAAATAATCCTCCAGCGACTAATCCGACAACTAATGCCCCAAGAGGATGCATTAAATCTGAGCCAGCACAGACTGCCACTAAGCCAGCGAGTGGGCCGTTATATGTAAAGCCAGGATCATTGCGCCCCACTATCCAGGCGGCAAGAGTTCCACCAACCATTGCCATTAATGAATTGATGGCAACCAAACCACTAATCTTGTCAATGGTTTGAGCACTCATCACATTAAAACCAAACCAACCTACCGCCAAAATCCAAGCGCCTAAAGCCAAAAAGGGAATGCTGGATGGAGGATGTGCGGAAATCTGACCTTCCTTGGTATAGCGTCCACGTCGCGCTCCAAGTAGTATGACGGCAGGTAAAGCAATCCAACCGCCGACAGCATGCACAACTATTGAGCCCGCGAAATCATGGAACTCCTCCCCGGTTAATCCTTTAATCCATGCCTGAATTCCATAGTGCTGGTTCCACGCAATACCTTCAAAGAAAGGATAAACAAAACCTACCAATACAAATGTAGCTATCAACTGTGGATTAAATTTAGCGCGCTCTGCAATCCCGCCGGAAATGATTGCAGGGATTGCAGCCGCAAATGTCAGCAAGAAGAAAAACTTCACCAATTCGTAGCCATTTTTCTCAGCTAATATTTCTGCACCAGAGAAAAAGTGCACCCCATAGGCAACGCTGTAGCCAATAAAAAAATACGCAATCGTTGAAACAGCAAAATCTACCAAGATTTTGAGAAGTGCGTTTACTTGATTCTTCTTGCGAACCGTCCCCAGTTCTAAAAATGCAAAACCTGCATGCATGGCAAGAACCATAATGGCACCAAGCAAAATAAATAAAGCATCGCTACCAGTTTTTAAAATTTCCATGAAATTGCTCCTTATATTTTTTGCATCATTATGGGGAATTCTATAATCCAAATCAGTGCATATTGCACCCATTTAGTGCATTAAATGCACTAAATAATGGTTTATGATGAGATTACACATAACTAAGGGAGATCCCATGAAAAAAATCCTAGCTGTTTTAATCACTCTTGGCGCCTTTTCTGGTCTAACGCAAGCACAGGAAAAAATTCAAGTTTTGAGCACTCAAGAACTAGTTAACGTTTGTAAGCTGCCGTCAAGCCCTGAATCCCGAAGCTTCTGTATTGGCTACGCCACTAGCGTATACGACACTTATTTAGTAACTCGTCACCCACAACGTGCAAAGCCATTTATTTGCGTCAAACAGCCTGCTCCACAACGTGATGCAGTGATTGGTGACTTTGTTAAATGGGCCGGGGAAAACCCACAAACAGCCGATAAGCCTGCCGCAGGTGTATTTTTGGGCTTTTTGGCCGATCGCTTTCCTTGCGGCAAGAAATAATCCTATCCAACTGCCAATTCAAAATATTTAAGGATCAGATAACATGAAAAAAATTATCGCAATGACAGCAGCGACTATAGCTATTACAGGTTGCTCCGGCATGAGTAATACAGAACAACGTACTTTATCTGGTGCGTCTATCGGCGCCATTGCAGGTGGTGTAGGCACTGCTATATTCCACGGTAATCCAGTTTGGGGTGTAGTAGGTGGTGCAGCAGTTGGTGCCGCCTCTGGTTATGCTTATGACGCTTACAAGAAAAATGAAGGCGCAAATTACAATGCTGGTTACAACGCCGGCAAGAATAGTCAACCAAATAATGCGCCTAACTAAGATGCATTTTTAAGTTTTAGCAATATTAAGTTCAGCATCAAACGACCCAGCTTCTATTAACTTATAAGCTGGGTTTTAATTTCGATTTTACCTGCTAGAGCCTTATGGATTGGGCACTTATTGGCAATTTCCAATAAGCGCTCTTTTTCATCATTACTCAAATTTCCAAGCAACTGAACATCACGCGTAAATGATTCAATATCCCCAACTCGCTCGATATCGACAGTCACGATAGCATTGTCCAGTTGAATAGATTTTCTTCCAGCATACATCTTTAATGTCATTGAAGTGCAAGCTGCAAGTGCTGCGGCCAAATACTCATGCGGAGTAGGGCCCGTGCCATTGCCGCCATTGCTCATATAAGCATCCGATAAAAAGTGCAGGTCGCCAGTGGTAAGCTTTTGCTGAAGAGGGCCTTCTCCAAACTGTGATACTACTTTTCTCATATTTGCATCCTAAATAAGTGGGGTGATTTCTATAAAACCAATTTAATCGAGATGCGATTTATTTGCTAAGCTTAATTGCGGTTGGAAATTGTGCCTTCTTCCAAGCGCTAAAGCCACCCTCTAAATGGCAGACATTAGGGACACCCATTCTTTGCAAAACCTCTGCAGCCAAAGCAGAACGCCAGGCAGAAGCACAATACAAAATAAGACGTTTGCCCTCTCCAAAAACAGACTTGTAATATGGGCTATCTGGATCCACCCAAAACTCCAGCATTCCCCTCGGTGCATGCAAAGCATCTGGAATCATGCCATCCCGCTCTAATTCACGCAGATCGCGAATATCCACAAAAATAGTATTGGAATCTCCCAAGAAATGCTGCGCCTGATCTAATGGCAGCGTCACTATTTCAGCCATTGCACGCTGAATTAGTTCTTGATAACCAATCTTTAATTTCATCAATATCTCCAAAATGGCAGCGCTCCAAACTTTTGGTGCACCTGCTAATATTCAGATATGAACTTTACCCCCACAGAACTTGGTGCCAGTATTATTTTTGCAATAGCAGTCTTACATACTTTTTGCACTGCTTATTTTGAATCACTTGCCAAAAATTCACTACGACATGCCGGCCTATGGCACCTACTTGGCGAGGTGGAAATTGTTTTTGGCTTTTGGGCCGCCATCCTAGTTATCTTCATTAGCTTTTATGACAGCTTAAGCACGGCAAAGGCTTTTCTTAATAAACTTAATTTCACTGAACCCTTATTTGTCTTCGCCATTATGATTGTGGCTGGAACTAAGCCCATTCTGTATATTTCTACACAAATTTTGCATTTGCTTGCAAAGGCACTGCAGTTCCTGCTTCGCATTAAAAGA
>CANBYN010000147.1 GCA_947373615.1 Burkholderiaceae bacterium
CGAGGTCGTCAAAAGTTTGGACGGGCCATTCAGAGATAGCTCCATCAGAGCTTAGCAAGACGGCATGGGCATACGGAGTTTGATTGATCTCTACATAGCCATCGCCATAGCCGGTGATTGCATTGGCTCCTGAATGGGGGTCAGATTGAAGCTTCAAGTGGACTCTCTGTCATAATTATGAGGATTATAGCTAGCTGTTTTTTCCAAGATATCAAGAACTTACCCTTTAATTTATTGTGAAACCTATCCTTAAGTCCAAAAAACTCAATGACGTCTGCTATGACATTCGTGGACCCGTGCTTGAGCTTGCCCAGCGCATGGAGGAAGAGGGTCACAAAATCATCAAATTAAACATCGGAAACGTCGGGGTATTTGGTTTTGATCCTCCTGAAGAGATTCAGCTGGACATGGTCCGTAATTTAAGTAATGCCTCAGCCTATTCTGATTCCAAGGGTATTTTTGCGGCTCGCAAAGCCATCATGCAGTATTGCCAAGAAAAGGGCGTTCAAGGGGTGACCTTGGACGATGTTTACACAGGCAATGGCGTTTCGGAACTCATTGTTCTTTCAATGAATGCATTGCTAAACGATGGCGATGAAGTGTTGGTGCCGACACCGGATTACCCACTTTGGACTGCAGCAGTCAGTTTATCGAGCGGAACCCCAGTGCATTACCTGTGTGATGAATCCAAAGGGTGGGCTCCAGACCTAGACGATCTTCGTAAAAAAATTACGCCACGCACTAAAGCGATCGTCGTGATTAATCCTAATAATCCAACAGGCGCCATTTATTCCAAAGAAGTGTTGCTGGAGATGACCCAAATTGCTCGCGAACATGGTTTGATTTTGTTTGCTGATGAGATTTACGACAAAATGTTGTATGACGGTGAGAAACATCTTTCGATCGCTTCCCTCTCAACGGATGTCGTCACCATCACCTTTTGTGGTTTGTCGAAGAACTACCGGTCTTGTGGCTACCGCGCTGGCTGGATGGTAGTTTCAGGCGACAAAGAAATGGTGCGTGATTACATCGAAGGCCTAAATATGCTGGCCTCAATGCGCCTGTGTGCCAACGTGCCAGGGCAGTACGCAATTCAAACGGCGCTCGGTGGTTATCAAAGCATCAATGACTTGGTCAGTGAAGGTGGGCGCTTAGCCAAGCAACGTGATCTTGCTTGGAAACTCATTACGGAAATTCCAGGGGTTACTTGCGTAAAACCAAAAGCGGCGTTGTATCTATTTCCAAAGTTAGATTCGAAGATTTACCCCATTGAAGATGATCAACAATTTGTTGCTGATCTCTTGAGGGAAGAAAAAGTGTTGTTAGTGCAAGGCTCTGGGTTTAACTGGGGTAAGCCTGACCACTTTCGCGTAGTGTTCTTGCCTCATGAAGATGTACTCAAGGAAGCGATTAGCCGCCTTGCACGTTTTCTCGAGCGTTACCGTAATAAACATAGCCGTAAGACTTCTTTAACTGCAACAAAGGCATCATGAAACCGATTCAAGTAGGACTGTTAGGTATTGGCACTGTGGGTGGCGGAGTATTCACCGTGCTCGAGCGCAACCAAGATGAGATTCAACGTCGCGCTGGTCGCGGTATTCACATTCATACCGTTGCTGACCTTAATATAGAGCGCGCTAAAGAGCTGGTAAAAGACCATGCGCAAGTTGTGAGCGATGCGCGCGCCGTCATTAATAATCCTGAGATTGATATTGTTGTTGAGTTAATTGGTGGGTATGGCATTGCCAAGGATCTCGTTCTTGAGGCGATTGCTGCTGGTAAACATGTAGTAACAGCGAATAAGGCTTTGATTGCCGTTCATGGCAATGAGATATTTAAAGCCGCTCACGCCAAAGGGGTGATGGTGGCTTTTGAGGCAGCCGTTGCTGGTGGGATTCCGATTATTAAAGCATTGCGCGAAGGACTAACTGCCAACCGAATTGAATGGATTGCCGGCATTATCAATGGCACTACTAATTTCATCTTGTCTGAAATGCGTGACAAAGGGTTGGATTTTCAAACCGTTCTCAAAGAAGCGCAGCGTTTAGGTTACGCAGAAGCCGATCCTACTTTTGATATCGAAGGGGTTGATGCTGCACATAAAGCAACCATCATGAGCGCCATTGCATTTGGTATTCCAATGCAGTTTGAAAAAGCGCACATCGAAGGTATCACCAAGCTCGCAGCAATCGATATTCGTTATGCCGAGCAATTAGGATATCGCATCAAGTTACTGGGCATTGCCAAAAAAACGACATCAGGTGTTGAGTTGCGGGTTCATCCGACTTTAATTCCGTCTAAGCGTTTGATTGCAAACGTTGAGGGTGCAATGAATGCAGTGCAAGTATTTGGGGATGCTGTTGGCACCACCTTGTATTACGGCAAAGGTGCTGGCTCTGAGCCAACAGCTTCTGCAGTCATTGCTGATTTAGTCGATATCACGCGTTTATTAAGTGCTGATGCTGAACATCGCGTCCCTTACTTGGCCTTCCAGCCAGATGCCGTTCATGACACGCCGGTATTGCCCATTGGCGAAATCACGACGAGTTACTACTTGCGTTTGCGCGTCGCTGACCAAGCAGGTGTGTTGGCTGATATCACTCGGATTTTGGCTTCCCATGGCGTTTCAATTGACGCACTCTTGCAAAAAGAAGCTGATGAGGGCGAGAGTCAAACCGACTTAGTGGCCTTGACTCATGAGACCAAAGAAAAGAACATGCTTGCGGCAATTAAAGAGATCCAAAATCTCAAGACAGTCGCTGGCGAAGTGGTGAAAATCCGTTTAGAAAATCTGTCTTAATACATCCATGCGTTACCAATCTACCCGTGGCAATAGTCCACAACAATCCTTTTTAGAAATTTTGTTAGGTGGATTGGCGCCTGATGGCGGTTTGTATTTGCCTACTCAATATCCCAAAGTGACGCCAGCGCAGTTAGATTCATGGCGCGGCTTACCGTATGCCGATTTGGCTTATGAAGTATTAAGTTTGTATTGCGACGATATTCCTGAGGCTGATTTACGGGTACTCTTACGTAAAACGTATACCGAGCAAGTCTATTGCAATGGGCGTCCACAAGACAATGCAAAAGACATTACTCCATTGCATTGGTTGGGCGAAGAGCAAGGTACGCGCATTGGTTTGTTGAGCCTTTCAAATGGACCAACCCTTGCTTTTAAAGATATGGCTATGCAACTACTTGGCAATCTCTTTGAATATGCATTAAAGCGCGCTGGTCAACATCTCAATATTTTGGGTGCCACTTCTGGGGATACTGGTAGTGCTGCGGAATACGCGATGCGCGGTAAAGAGGGTGTGAAAGTATTTATGCTCTCACCCCGCGGCAAGATGAGTGCATTTCAATCTGCCCAGATGTATTCCTTGCAAGATCCAAATATTTTTAATTTAGCAGTCGCTGGTGTCTTTGATGATTGTCAGGACATTGTCAAAGCAGTCAGTAATGATCATGCTTTTAAAGCCAAAAACCAAATTGGTACCGTGAACTCCATTAACTGGGGTCGTGTGGTGGCACAAGTGGTGTATTACTTTCAAGGGTATTTGCTGGCAACTAAATCGAGCAAAGAAAAAGTTTCCTTTACGGTGCCATCCGGGAATTTTGGCAACATCTGCGCAGGCCATATTGCGCGCATGATGGGTTTACCGATTGAGCACTTAGTAGCAGCCACCAATGAGAATGATGTTCTCGATGAGTTCTTTCGCACCGGTGTTTATCGGGCGCGTAAATCGACTGAGACCCTGCATACCTCTAGTCCTTCAATGGATATCTCCAAAGCAAGTAATTTTGAGCGCTTTGTATTCGACCTCATGAGTCAAGATGGAAAAGCGACTATGGAGATGTTTAAGCGGGTAGATGAAGCTGGTGGTTTTGATATTTCCAAAGATACGGTATTTAAAGAGATTGGGCAGTATGGATTTCAGTCAGGACGCAGCACGCACGAAAATCGCTTAGACACCATTCGTGACATTGAGAAACGGTACGGCATCATGATTGACACTCATACTGCTGATGGTGTGAAAGTGGCGCGTGATCATTTACAAGCGGGTATTCCGATGGTGGTTTTAGAAACGGCCTTGCCAATTAAGTTTGAAGAAACCATTCAAGAAGCGTTGGGTCGTCCAGCTGAGTGCCCACCCGCATTTCAAGACATTAAATCTAAACCGCAACGCGTCGTAAACATTGATGCCGATGTGAATCAAGTCAAAGATTTCATCACAACACACCTCAGTTAATGTACTGAGTTTTATCAATACCAAGCACGACCCAAACTATCCAATATTGTTATGACTAAGCCACCGATGTTGACTGCACAGCAGGCTTTGGATCATTTATTATCTGAAGCGAAGGCCGTTAACGAATTTGAGAACGTGGCCATGCAAGCGGCGCTGGGTCGAGTGCTAGCGGAAAACGTCAATAGCCTAGTAGATGTGCCGCCTCTTGATAACACTTCTATGGATGGTTACGCAGTGCGCTGTGCTGATACGGCTGCAGTGGGACAAGTGCTTAAAGTGGCTCAGCGTATTCCAGCAGGTTCAATAGGCGCTCCACTCGAAGCAGGTACGGCCGCAAGAATTTTCACTGGCGCTCCAGTTCCTCTAGGTGCTGATGCCGTAGTCATGCAAGAGGACTGCGCCATTCCTGAGGACTCTGCTGATCATGTTCAAGTCAATATTGTCCCAAGTTCAGGGCAGTGGATCCGTCGAAGAGGCGAGGATTTAACGGCTGGCAAAACTGCATTAAGTGCAGGCACGTTTTTGCGTCCTCAAGAATTGGGTGTAGCTGCCTCGGGTGGATTGACTCACTTAAATGTTAAGCGCCGCGTGAAGGTAGCTGCATTTTTTACTGGTGATGAACTAGCGCTACCTGGTGAGCCCCTAAAACCTGGTGGCATTTATAACTCCAATCGTGACACATTACTCGCTTGTCTTAAATCATTAGGATGTGATGCAACGGACTTGGGAATTGTTCCGGATCGTCTGGATGCCACTAGACAAGCTTTACGGCACGCAAGCAAAGATCACGATTTGATTATTACTTCTGGCGGAGTATCCGTTGGTGAAGAGGATCATATTAAGCCTGCTGTGACAGCCGAAGGTCGACTCAATTTATGGCAGATCGCGATTAAGCCTGGTAAACCATTAGCTTTTGGTGCCGTGCGTA
>CANBYN010000148.1 GCA_947373615.1 Burkholderiaceae bacterium
TTAACTACGCGTCAAATTTTGATCGATTTGAAAAAAATCTAGTACTCTACGCAGATGACTTCCTCTATCGCTTTAGAACTGGGCATCAATATTGATCACGTCGCCACCTTGCGCAATGCCCGTGGCACGATCTATCCCGATCCACTCAAGGCGGCAAGATTAGCTGAAGAGGCTGGGGCTGATTTGATTACCTTGCACCTGCGCGAGGATCGTCGCCATATTAAAGATGCTGACTTGTGGGCACTGCGCCCATTAATCAAAACGCGCATGAATCTCGAATGCGCTGTTACTCCAGAAATGATCAACATTGCTTGCCAAGTTAAACCGCATGATGTTTGCTTAGTGCCTGAGAAGCGCGAAGAAGTGACTACTGAGGGGGGCTTAGATGTTTTAGGTCATTTTGATGTTGTCAAAGCAGCCACAACTCAATTGAAAGAGGCGGGCATTCGGGTGTCGCTTTTTATCGATCCTGAAGAAAAGCAAATCCAAGCGGCCAAAGAGGTGGGCGCCACCGTAATTGAATTGCACACGGGGCGTTATGCGGATCTTACGGGCCCAGAGCAAGTCATCGAGTTAGAGCGGATTCGTAGTGCAGCTCAGTTTGGAAAAAAGATAGGACTGAGAGTCAATGCAGGTCATGGTTTACATGAAGGCAATGTGATGCCAATCGCTGGGATTGCCGAATTGTCTGAACTCAATATCGGCCATGCGATTGTGGCTGAAGCAATATTTAAAGGCTGGCAAAAAGCCATCATCGATATGAAATCCTTGATGATTCAAGGCAGAGTCCATTCTTAAAAGATAGCCACCCAAAAATGATCATCGGTATTGGCACAGATATTTTGCAGATCGAACGCTTACAAGGGGCTTACGATCGCACCCAAGGTCGCCTTGCTGAAAAAATTTTGGGACCCGATGAAATGCGAGTCTTTGAGCATCGTCTTGCCCGAAACCATAAACGGGGGATGGCATTTTTGGCCACGCGTTTTGCAGCAAAAGAAGCGTTCTCAAAAGCTATTGGTCTTGGCATGAGAATGCCGATGACGTGGCGTTCTTTGCAAACGCTCAATGAGTCCAGTGGCAAACCATTTACGACTTACTCTGGAGCGCTTGCGAAATTTATGCAGGAAAAAAATTGGGATGCTCAGGTGACCGTGAGTGATGAACAAGATATGGCCATTGCGCATGTCATCGTCACGCAGAAGTAATTACAAACCATTCATCAACGCATCATCACAACACAATAAGAGGAAGCAATGAGGCAATCGACCATGAAACCAGGGCCAGTGACTTTAGATGTAGTGGGCCATGCGTTAAATGATGAGGATCGTCGCCGGATTGTGCATCCTCTGACTGGTGGGGTGATTTTATTTGGACGCAATTTTGCCAATCGCAAACAACTGACCAAACTCACTGCGGATATTAAACAACTGCGCCCTGACGTGTTGATCTCGATTGATCATGAGGGTGGTCGAGTGCAGCGCTGTAAAACGGATGGTTTTACTCATCTTCCTGCGATGCGTAAATTAGGTGAGCTGTGGGCCGCTAAGAATACATCTACTCATGCAGCTGAATCGGCAGCCTTAGCCATGGCGGCAGCGACCGCTTGCGGCTATGTGTTAGCTGCAGAGCTGCGAGCCTGTGGCGTGGACTTTAGTTTTACCCCGGTACTGGATTTAGATTTTGGACGCAGCGGAGTGATCGGCGATCGCTCCTTTAGTCGTGACCCGCAAATTGTCTTTGCCTTAGCAAAAAGTTTAAATGAAGGCCTGCGTTTGGCGGGTATGGCCAACTGCGGCAAACACTTTCCCGGTCATGGCTGGGCAGAAGCCGATTCTCACGTGGCGATTCCCGTGGATGAGCGCTCTCTAGGTGAAATTCTCAATGATGATGCAAAGCCCTATGATTGGTTGGACTTGAGTTTGGCAGCCGTCATGCCGGCCCACGTCATTTATCCCAAGGTCGATACCCATCCTGCGGGTTTTTCCAGGATTTGGTTACATTCCGTACTGCGTCAAGAGTTAGGCTTTCAAGGAGTGATCTTTAGCGACGACCTGTCCATGGAAGGCGCTAGCGTGGCCGGCTCAGTGGTGAAGGGCGCGCAAATGGCTTTGGAGGCAGGATGCGATGCCGTGTTGATCTGCAATCGCCCCGATTTGGCCGATCAGCTTCTCTCTAAGCTCAAGGTCTCTAAAGCAAAACAAGCCGAGTCAGCTACGCGTTTAAATCGCCTGATGCCAACAACCAATGCCAGTGCATGGGATGCCCTTCAAAAAGAATCACAGTATCAGCATGCCAAAGGCTTGCTTAAGCAACTGCAGTTGATTCATTAAGTTCGCACTACGAAGTTGAGGCGATTCTTCTCCATTCGGAGAGGACATACTCTTTTACTTCCTCACCTTTTTTTCTAGCGCAAACAATCTTTTCAACGTCGACTGCTTGATAGATTTTTTGTAGCCGCAAAATATCTTTGTGGGTTGCGTAATTGGGTAGCCATGATCCCCAGAAAAATCCCAGCGATTCGAGATCACGATAGGCTTGAGAGGCTGGTGCTTGTTCAATGGGAAGATCGATATAAATAGATGCTAAATGCAAGGGCTCTAATTTTTTTAATGCGTTGGTAACCGAGGTAATGAGATCACCTCCAATATGAAAAATGGAGAGATTAGCCGTTTGGATTGGAGTATTTACAACGACGTTGATGATCGTTTCTCCAACTCCCGTTTGGTCTGAGGTGCTTATTACACGCTGCAGGTTTAAATCTTGCGCGAGGGACTGAACATGGGCGACGTGATTTAAAGGGAGATAAATAGTATGTGGATGGTCGGTGAGTGGTAGGTAAAAGGTTAGTAACGACATGCGCGTAGTTGAAAAATTATCCAATCCCTGCATGGAGATGGTAGAAGGCATATCTCCAATAAAGAGCCCCGTCTCTTGGGCATTAAAAGCAATCATTTCATGTTGGCTATAGGGGTGGTTAGTTACGCATTCAGTCCAAAAGCCTGAGAGCGCTAGTTGTTTGGCGATGTCGATGCGTTGCTGCGCCATGTCTTCAGCAATATGGTGCCCCCGAAAGTCAGGGTCTACCAGCATTTTTCCGGCCTCTGGAGCAGTGTTTTTGGCCCCATCAAAAGTGAGTGCACAGTGTCCCACGATTCGATCATTACCCAATTTGGAAATGATCGAATACATCAACTTGTTTTCGATGACCTCTTTGAGCAGTGAGGAGTCATACATGATGGGGTTGGGATAGGTTTCACCGTAGCAACGACGAACGCAATCAATCAGTAGGGGGATTTCATCTAGCGTGAGTAGGTCAACTTTGGGAGAGAGTTCCGCATTCATGTTGAAAATAGTAACCGATTTGCCACCAATAGAAAAAGCCCGGCATGCCGGGCTTTTTTCACATCAGTAGTGGGCGAATTAATTCGCGCGGCTACGATATTCACCAGTACGAGTATCGATTTCGATCTTATCGCCCGTGTTGCAGAACAAGGGCACTTGCAATTCATAGCCAGTAGCCAATTTAGCATTCTTCAATACTTTACCTGAGCTGGTATCGCCTTTAACTGCTGGTTCTGTGTAAATGATTTCACGCACTAATGAGTTTGGCATGGCAACGGAAAGTGCTTTTCCTTCGTAGAACACCACTTCGCAGGGCATGCTTTCTTCTAGGTAGTTCAATGCATCACCCATGAATTCAGCTTCGACTTCATATTGGTTATAGTCACCATCCATAAATACATACATGGGATCGGCGAAATAAGAGTAAGTGCAATCTTTCTTCTCGAGGATCACCACTTCAAACTTGTCATCGGCTTTATAAACGCCTTCGTTAGGCGCGCTTGTTAACAAATTCTTAAATTTCATTTTCACAACGGAAGAGTTGCGGCCAGAGCGGCTGTATTCGGCTTTCAAAACGACCATGGCATCAGTGCCGATCATGACTACGTTACCAACGCGGAGTTCTTGTGCTGTTTTCATCTTGCTATTCCTGGGGGCAGAGCTATGTTTCTGCGATTTTTATCAAAGACAGCATTGTAACCGCCCGCAAGCCTTTATCGCTTGGGTTTAGCTGGCAAAGCTCACTAAACGGGCTGGCAAGCCCCCATCTTCTTGTTTTTCGAGTAAATGGGCCCGCCAGAGCGTCGCATGAGCATTCCAAGCCTCTAAATTGCCAAACCATTCACTAGGGGGTGCCCAGGTCATCGCGGCAATGGTAGAGAGCCTTAATGCTTGATTGGCATCTTCTAAATACAAATCTAAAAATGCCGCTAATTTGACTTCATGGGCGCGATCTTCTTGAGGATAGATATGCCAAATAAACGGTTTTCCAGCCAATTGAGCGCGCACAAAAGAATCCTCACCACGCACAATATTAAAGTCGCACTGTGATAGAACCCAGTCGTATTTATCTTGCGAAACAAAGGGCATGGAGTAGATTTGCACATTGCTGGGGAGATTTAGTTGCTGCTCGCCATAAACATTGAGAAGCTCTTCATGGCCGTGGGCCAACAATACATCCACATCCTCTCCCATGGCGCCTAAATCGGTTAGCCATTTTCGTAGTGGCGCGCCTGGATAGCAAAAGATGCTGATGCGTTTTGCTCCAGGGCGTAGCTTTGTCCAGATGGTCTTGAGATCTTCCGGGATATGTTTTGCAACTATTGCCCCTATCTGTGGAATGGGGTCGAGCAATAATCCGCCTACTGTCTCTTGAAATCCGGGAAAGAAAAAATATTTGGGGATGCCATGAGATTGGGGGGAAGCTTTGCCATGAAACTCGGTAACCCACGGCTCCGCACTTAAATACTCCAAATTGATAATGATGGGCTTGATGGCCGCAATATACAAACCGGCGAGATAGCGTTCTGGTAACTCACAGCCAAACGCTTCGATGACGACATCGGGGGTTTGAATCGGGTGACGCGCATTGTGGTGACTGGCTTCCCATGGGAGCAATTCAAT
The DNA here is from genome assembly GCA_947373615.1 of Burkholderiaceae bacterium. Classification (GTDB taxonomy): domain Bacteria; phylum Pseudomonadota; class Gammaproteobacteria; order Burkholderiales; family Burkholderiaceae; genus Polynucleobacter. The sequence continues at coordinate 4,969 of CANBYN010000148.1, forward strand.
TTGCCCCTTAATGACAGGGTCTACGCCAGAAGCGAGTAAATTGAGGGTTGGCAAGTCATCACAAAAGATCCGCACCTCTTGACCATGAATGCTTGATAAGCTTCGGGCTAGACGCCAGCAAACACCGGCATCACCATAGTTATCGACGATTTGGCAGAAAATATCCCAACGCATGAGTAATTCGCTTTTTGA
>CANBYN010000149.1 GCA_947373615.1 Burkholderiaceae bacterium
TGTAAATGGCCACGGTATTCTGGTATGCCAATGCGAGCTGGTCTTAAGAACACTTGCTCAGCCAAGTCAACCATTCCCGGCATTAAGGCAGTGCCACCAGTCAGAACAATCCCCGAAGAAACCATGTCTTCGTAACCTGAATCACGTACCACGCCTCTAACCAAAGTAAATAACTCTTCCACACGGGGCTCGATCACCGCGGCTAATGCTTGCTTTGACATTGGACGTGGGTCTCGATCACCAACGCCAGGAACATCAATCATGGAAATTGGATCAGCCATTTCTTGACGAGCAATTCCATGTGTAATCTTTAAATCTTCTGCGTCAATGGTTGGCGTGCGCAATGCCATTGCAATGTCATTAGTGATTTGATCGCCGGCAATTGGAATGACTGCAGTATGACGAATAGATCCCTGGCAATAGATTGCAATATCCGTTGTTCCGCCACCAATATCGACTAGAACAACACCAAGCTCCTTTTCATCATCAGTCAGCACAGCCAAGCTAGATGCCAATGGCTGCAATATCAAATCATTTACTTCGAGACCACAGCGGCGGACGCACTTCACAATATTTTGAGCAGCACTAACAGCGCCAGTAACAATATGCACCTTAACCTCTAACCGAAGGCCGCTCATGCCAATCGGTTCACGCACATCTTCTTGTCCATCAATGATGAATTCTTGAACTAAGATGTGCAAAATTTGTTGATCGGTTGGAATATTGATCGCTTTAGCAGTCTCGAGAACGCGCTCTACGTCAACAGCTCCAACTTCCTTGTCACGAATGGCAACCATGCCACTAGAGTTAAAACTCACAATGTGATTGCCTGCAATTCCTGTAAAGACTTGCGCTATTTGACGATCGGCCATTACCTCAGCCTCTTCAAGCGCTTTCTGAATAGACTGAACAGTTGCTTCAATATTGACCACAACTCCCTTCTTCAAACCTTTAGAGGCTGTTTGCCCAACACCAACCACATTGAATTGACCATCAGGAGCTAATTCAGCAACCAAGGCAACTACCTTAGAAGTTCCTATATCTAAACCAACCAATAAATCGCGATTGTCTTTACTCATTACTATTCCTCATTGCTTCTGCTCGCTTTTTTTGCCATCTACATCATTCTTTTTCACACTTGCGGCGGCAAGATGAACTGCAAATCCATTTGCATAACGTAAATCAACTGCATCAATTCGATTTGCCCATTTCTCTTGAACCTGTGGCCAGTATTTAAACAAGCGTGCGACACGTTCTTCCGTTAAATTTTTATCGGAGCTCTCTTCGTCGCGCCCGAACTCTACTTTCATTCCGTTAGATAACTTAACGTGCCATGCATATCGCTCTGTAAGCGCGAGGCTGATTACCTCTGTACCCCATGGCTTAAACCAATTGTTAGCCTTTTCATAAAGACTCATTACTTCTTTTCCGGAATCTTCTGGTCCAGAAAATTCAATTAAACGGATATCGTCGCCTACTTCTGAAACTCGGCCAGCAAAGACTTCGCCATGAGTATTCATGAGGGCACGACTATCCGAACCGCCCCATGTGCCGAAGGGCTTTTGCTCTTCAATACTCACAACCAGACCATTTGGCCAAACACGACGCACATTGGCATGCCGTACCCAAGGCATGCTCTCAAAGCCGCGCTTCACATCCTCTAAACGAACGCTAAAAAAATTTCCTTGAACTGTTTCTAGGACTTGCTGTTTCACGATCGGCTTATTGATATGTTTCAGTGTTTGCCCAGCAATCGGCTCAATTTGGATTTGCTTTAACGCAAATACTGGGCGCTGACTCAGCCAAGCTAGTACGCCTACAACCATCATTACCATAAAGCAACGAAATAAGAAACGGCTCAGCTTCTGCATCCGCTCTGGATGATTCCAAAGAGGTGACATCAGCATGGCAAAAATTTCGCCGAACCGGTCCATGAAATTATTCATTCATGAACACCTTCTTTTTGCAACAAAGTTTGACTCAACAACCAAAGCACTAAGTTGCCATACTCAATACCTGCAGCCTTAGCTGCCATCGGCACAAGAGAATGAGAAGTCATGCCCGGAGATGTATTCATCTCCAGTAAATAAGGTTTACCTGTTTTTTGGTCCAACATCACATCAGCTCGGCCCCAAGTACGACAACCTAAAGCTTGATATGCCGCCAATGCCAAATCTTGAACAGCTTTATTCAATTCAGGAGCGAGTCCTGTGGGACATAAATACTGAGTCTCATCTGAAAAATACTTGTGATGAAAATCATAATTCTCGTTTGGTGGAATAATTTTAATTACTGGCAAAGCCTCGGCAGTATTTCCCTGACCAACTAATGGGCAGGTTAACTCATCCCCAATAATGCAAGTCTCAGCGATGACTTTTTTATCCAAACCAGCGGCTAATTGATAAGCAGCTGGCAACTCCTTAACTGACTTCACTTTAGTTAAACCAAGAGAAGATCCTTCATGCGCAGGCTTTACGATCAATGGCAACCCGAGATGCTTCACTACCGCATTCCAATCACTCATTGCGGTGAGCTCTTCAAATTCAGGGGTAGATAAACCGTTGCTGATCCAAATTTGCTTAGTTGCAATTTTGTCAATAGCCAAAGCAGAAGCCAAAACACCACTCCCAGTGTAAGGCAGACCTAACAGTTCCAATAAACCCTGCATCGTTCCATCCTCACCATAGCGACCATGCAAGGATATGAAGATGCGATCGAATTTTTCCATTGCTAATTCAGTAGGGCAACGTAAACCAGGATCAAAACCATGGGCATCTACCCCTTTTGAGCGCAAGGCCTCTAATACACCGTTACCTGACATGAGGGAAATTTCTCGTTCGCCTGAACGCCCCCCCAGTAACACCCCTACACGACCCAGCGACTTCACATCTAAGTGAGATAGCTGCGCCTTCACGCGATCCCCCCAAGAGCTTAAATTTATACCCATCTTAGACATGCTTTGCCTCCGATAAAGTATGCGGCAAAGCAGAAATTGATCCTGCACCCATAGTAATTAATACATCTCCATCTTTTAAAACTTGACTTAGTTTTTTGGGCATCTCAGCAACACTTGCTGAAAAAACAACGGCGTCTGAATTTAATAAAGTTTTAGACTGTTTATCCTCTGCAAGAGCGGCCTGCATCAAACTCTTCCCGTCTGCCCCAAGAATCTTTGCTTCGCCAGCGGGATAAACCTCGGTCAACACTAGAGCATCAAAATTTTTAAGGACTTGAACAAACTCCCCAAAGCAATCACGAGTTCTAGTAAAACGATGTGGCTGGAATGCCAATACCAAACGACGACCTGGATAGGCACCCCTTGCAGCAGCCAAGGTAGCAGCCATCTCTACTGGATGATGTCCATAGTCATCAATTAAGGTGAAGCTTCCGCCAGATGCCAATGGAATATCACCATAGCGCTGGAAGCGACGACCAACGCCACTAAACTCAGACAAGGCTTTAGTAATGGCTTCATCACTTACACCTAACTCTGTTGCAATTGCAATTGCAGCTAAGGCATTGAGGACGTTATGCAAGCCTGGTAAGTTCAAAATGATATTGAGTGGGCCCGGTTTGTTACCATGCCTACGAACGGTACGACGATCGACTGTAAAGTGCATTTGAGTGCCGTTGGCACGAACATTACTCGCTCGGATATCGGCATCATTCGAAAGGCCATAACGCAATATTGGCTGAGACACAAAGGGAATGATGTCGCGCACATTGAGATCATCAATACAAAGTACTGCGACACCATAAAACGGCATGCGCTGTATAAATTGCACAAATGCCTGCTTCAATCTGGCCATATCATGCTGATAGGTATCCATATGATCAGCATCAATATTGGTAACTACTTCCATGGCAGGAAATAACTGCAAGAAAGAGGCGTCTGATTCATCAGCTTCTACTACGATAAAATCACCACTGCCTAAACGCGCATTAGCCCCAGCAGAATTGAGTTTTCCACCAATCACAAAAGTTGGATCTAAACCGCCCTCTGCTAAGACCGAGGCAACTAAGCTCGTTGTAGTGGTCTTGCCATGCGTTCCTGCAATTGCAATACCCTGCTTCAAACGCATTAACTCACCCAACATGACTGCACGCTGTATGACAGGAATCTTTGCTGCGCGAGCTGCAAGCACTTCAGGATTATTTCCAGCTACTGCTGTAGAAATCACTACCGCTTCTGCAGTGCCTACATTTTTTGGATCATGGCCAATATAAATGACGGCGCCTAAATCTCTAAGTCGCTGAGTCACCGCGCCTTCAGCCAAATCGGATCCAGAAACTTGGTATCCTAAATTTAAGAGCACTTCGGCAATACCGCTCATGCCAGCGCCACCGATACCAATGAAATGAATTTGTTGAACTATATGCTTCATACACCTACCCCCGCACAATCTGCACACACCTCGGCAACTCGCTGCGTTGCATGGGGTTTAGCTAATGCATGCGCACGCAATGCCATCTCTTTTAAATCAGCCCGATTCATGTTTTGAATCATCAAAGCTAAGTCTTGTGAATTGAGATACTCCTGTGGCAACAGAACAGCTGCGTCAGCATCCGATAAAAATTGTGCATTGGCTGTTTGATGATCATCAATAGCATGCGGAAATGGAATTAAACATGAAGCCACTCCACAAGCTGCTAGCTCAGATACTGTCATTGCTCCAGAGCGGCAGATTACTAAATCAGCTTCTGCATAAGCTAAAGGCATGTCATCAATAAAGGAGCGAGTATCAGCACTAACGTCTAAATCGGCGTAACGTTTCTGCAATTCAGCCAGATGTTTATCCCCCGACTGATGAATTACTTGGGGACGAGAATCACGTGGAATTAAGGCCAGTGCAGCAGGAATAATCTCATTTAAAGCTGCCGCGCCTAAACTACCACCTACTACCAAAATAGATAAAGGGCCTTGGCGCTGCTCATAACGTATCGCTGGAGCTGCAAGATAATCAAACTCATCACGAATTGGATTACCAACCCACTCAGCATGTTCTATCGTATTTGGGAAACCAGTCAAAGTGCGTAATGCAATTTTAGTAAGT
>CANBYN010000150.1 GCA_947373615.1 Burkholderiaceae bacterium
GGGGCATTATCAAGGAGTGGTATCAATTGACCTAAGTCTAATTTCGAAGTCACCTGTAAAATAGCCTAAAGGCTAACCTATGACACTACAAGAAACCAATATCGCTACCTCCTTGGATTTACCTGGGTACCTATTGGGTGCCACAATGCTTTTGCTAGTGATGATTTTTCATGGTGGTGTGTTACTGCAAATCGCTAAACGCTATGAAGTAAAAACTTTCCTTTATTTATCTGAAAATAAATATTCATCTGTTGCGCTGTGTTTTTATATCAGTGTGTTTTGCTTGTTCTTAACCCACATCGCTGAAATTATGATCTGGGGTGTAGCTCTATATGCTTTTAAATTACTTCCGGCTCTGGGGCAGAGTATTTTATTTAGCGGCAGCACTTACACTGCAATGGGATTTATGGAGGATATTCTTCCGGATGGCTGGAAAATGCTGGCCGTCATTATTGCCTTCTCCGGAATGTTTGCTTTTGCATGGACTGCATCCGTCATGATTTCCATGACCAAAAACTTCCGTCAGGCGTACACCAAACTTCATATGGAAAAGCTCAATATTTCTTCTGAAATCATTGATCGTTTTAAATAAGCAATGACTAAAACTTGGGATGCCATCATTGTTGGTGGCGGTGCAGCTGGCTTATTTTGTGCGGGCGTGGCTGGCCAGCTTGGAAAAAAGGTCTTAGTTCTCGATCATGCGCAAGTCTTGGGAGAAAAGATTCGCATCAGCGGGGGAGGACGTTGCAACTTTACCAATCTTCATAGCGGTTCCGCCAACTTCTTATCGCTTAACCAGCATTTTGTGAAAAGCGCTCTTGCTCGCTATCCAGCATCTGAATTCATCAAGCTAGTCACTTCTCATGGAATTGATTATCACGAAAAGCATCAAGGGCAATTATTTTGTGATGACTCCGCTAAACAAATCATTGAGATGCTCTTTTCAGAATGCACTAAAGGGAAGGTGACGATACGCCATCCTGTCAGCGTTGCATCGATCATGCGAGATGACTCGGATTGGGCGGTGCATGCCAATACTGGAGTTGAAAAGTCCAAGGCTGTCATTATGGCGACGGGAGGCTTGCCTGTTCCCGCCATTGGAGCTACTGCTTATTCCTTAGATATCGCTAAGCAGTTTGGCTTGACAGTGATTGATCCGCGTCCTGCTCTAGTGCCGCTTTCATTTACAGCAAATACTTTTGGCAACCTAAATGATTTGGCGGGATTAAGTGTCCCCGTCAGAATTGCAGCCGGTTCAAAAGGTCATCGTTATGGTGCGTGCAGGTTTATTGAGGACCTGCTCCTAACGCATAAAGGCTTATCAGGCCCTGCCGTCCTTCAGGCAAGTAGTTATTGGGAAGAGGGCGAGCCTATTCACATTGATTGGTTGGGAGCAATAGAGCGACCTGGTGGCTTTAACTGCGATGAACTTTTTAATAATGAGGAAAACCGTCTAAAACTTACAGAGACCATTTTGGCTTCAGTATTGCCACAACGTCTCGCCAAAGTATTTGCAGAGCAAAAAAATTTAATGGGTCGTAAATGGGCTGAGGTCTCTAAAAAAGATCGCCAGGCACTCAAAGAACTAATTACCAATTGGTCTGTTAAGCCCGCCGGTACCTTAGGCTGGAAGAAGGCCGAGGTGATGGTGGGTGGTGTAGATACTAAAGAGCTCGATGGTCAGACGATGATGTCACGTAAACATCCAGGACTCTTTTTTATTGGTGAGTGCGTAGATGTCACGGGTCATTTAGGCGGCCATAACTTCCAATGGGCTTGGGCTAGTGGCTTTGCCTGCGCGCAAGCCCTGTGATTATTGCTTTAATCGTTTTTTCTTCTCACGAGAGCGAATATTAAGTAGCTCCACAGCTAGAGAGAATGCCATTGCCACATACACATAACCCTTTGGAATGTGAACTCCCATCCCTTCGGAAATCAACACTACGCCAACGACTGTGAGGAAGGAAAGGGCTAGCACTTTGATGGAAGGGTGACTTTGCACAAAATCCCCGATTGGTTTTGCAGCAATCAACATAATCATCACTGAAGCTAGGACCGCGGCAATCATGACACTAATTTGATCAACCATGCCAACCGCTGTGATGACGCTATCTAATGAGAAGATAATGTCAAGCAAACCAATTTGTACCACTGAGCTAATGAACAGAGAGAGCATCGAGCGAGATTTATTTGAGCCACCTCCATCGCCATGCTCGTTGTCAAGCTCACCCAGTTCAACTTCAATATAGATTTCTTTTGAGGCCTTCCAAATGAGAAAGAAACCACCGAGCAATAGAATTAAATCTCTTCCGCTAATAGCGTGATCCGTAACGGTGAAAATGGGGTTGGTAAGACCCATTACCCATGAGAGACTCAGCAGCAGAAGGATCCGGGTCACCAAGGCAAATAGGAGGCCAAAGCGCCGTACTTTTTCCCGAATTTCTAGGGGTAGCCTATTTGCAATAACGCTAATGAAAATGATGTTGTCAATGCCAAGAATGATCTCTAGGGCAGAGAGCGTCAAAAAGGCAATCCATGCATTAGGATCGCTGAGGAGTTGTATCAGGCTTTCGATCATTTATTAAATTTAGTAATTAGGATTGCGGTAAAGTGTATCTAAGTCTGTTTAATATTAAGGTCTATGACTAAGTCCACACAAATTATCAGGACATTTGTTCTCAGTGTCGCAACCTTTATTACGTTTATTGGTTTTAATGCTGTTCATGCAGCTTATCCTGATAAGCCTATCAAGATCATTATCGGCTTTCCCGCTGGAGGCCCCTTAGATGCCCATATTCGACTTCTAGTGGATAAGTTGCAATCATCCCTTGGTCAAACAGTGATTGTCGATTACAAGGCGGGTGCTGGCGGTGCTGTTGGCGCTCAGTTTGTTGCTCAATCACCTCCTGATGGTTATACCGTCCTATTGGCTAATACTGGAACTATGGTGATTAACCCGGCGATTTATACCAAATCACCCTATGACACTTTAAAAGACTTTCAACCAGTTGCCAGAACCGCGCAACAACCACTTGCATTAATTATCAATCAGGATGTGCCTGCAAATTCTCTCAAAGAATTTATTGCATATGCCAAAGCTAATCCAGGAAAGTTGAATTACGGTTCTGCAGGCAATGGTGGAATATCTCATTTAGTTCCTGAGATGCTGAAAAGCGAGACTGGAATTTTTATGGTGCATATTCCTTTTAAAGGTAGCGCTCCTGCCTTTACTGATTTGATTGCTGGGCATGTGCAATTTATGGCTGAGTCGGTTCCTCAGGCGGCGAATTATGCGAAGCAGGGAAAGGTAAAGGCCTTGGCAGTTACAAGTGCTAAGCGCAATCCTGCCTTGCCCAATACGCCCACTGTGATTGAGACTGGCGTAGCCAATTTGGAGGTTGTTGGCTTTTATGGAATTCTGGCTCCTAAGGGTACGCCACCTGAGGTGGTGGGTAAATTAAGTCAGGCTTTTAAAGAAACGCTTGAGTCACCCGATATTCAGAAGAAAATGATTGATCAGGGGGCTGATCCTGCGTACCTTAATGCAGACCAATTCTCAAAGTTTCTTGCTGCAGAAATGCCGCGCTGGGCTAAAGCGGTAAAGCAAGCTGGTGCAAAGCTCGATTAATTGATTAGTTGGGCTGGTTTCTCATCCAATCAGCAGTGTTGAATAAGGACTCTTCTAGTTGCTTGGCGATATTGCCTTCTATGCCACATTCTTCCAATGCCTTATACATGCAAGCAAGCCATTGATTGCGCTCTTTTAGTCCAATCTTAAATGAGAGATGGCGAGCTCGAAGCATGGGGTGACCGTATTTGGGTGAGTAGATATCAGGACCACCCATCCAGCCGGTAAGAAAGAATTTGAGCTTTTCGCGAGAAGTTGAGAGATCTTGGGGATGCATGGCACGTAATTCCCCAAAAGTGGGCTCTAAAGCCATTAGATCATAGAAACGGTCCACTAGCTGATCAACTTTGTCGATGCCCCCAATGCTCTCATAAATGGTCTGCCTTTCACTCATATTGTCATTTTAGTGCCTTAAATTAAAGGAATTGGCAGATTTTCAATTTCGGTATAGAGTTAATAAGTGATTTTCATGAACCCCTTAATTGCAGGAGCATAAAAATGGATGCAAAAGATTTACAAAAATGGCAACAAGAAAAAGCCAAAGAGCTGTTTGACTATTCCCATAAGCTTTTAGATGCCGCCAAGCAGCTGAGTGAGCACCATATTGCTGAGATGGAGTGGGGTATGAAAAATGCCTTAGATAGTGCTAAGTCAGCCGCTAAAAATGATTTAGAAATGTTAAAGGGTTTGCAGGTAGAGGCAGCTAAGGAGGCAGCTAAGCGTGCAGCTGTTTATCAAAAAAAGGTCAAGTCTATCTTGAAGGATATTGGCGAAAGTGCTGCAGATGAAACCGAGAAACATCTTGAAAAAGTGCGCAGCTCATTGGTTGATTGGCTAGAGGATGCAGAAAATAAGATGCCTTCACACGCCGACAAGTTATCCAAAGTTGTTAATGAGATGTCTTCTACCGGCCAGAAGATGTTTAAAGAAGGGCGTCGAATTGTCAATCAAGTAGCTGATGCCGCCGAGAAGGGCGTTGATGATTTGGTTAAAAAATCCTCGGGAACAAAGAAATAGTCTGGAAGAATGTAGACTTTAATACAGTATTCAATAAAACCGCCTCAAGATCTGAGGCGGTTTTATTTCCAGCCTTGTAGCCATAACTCCGTATTGGTCAGTTCGCGCCAAGCAATTTGTGAAGTCTTTTTAGAGTAGACAGCCTCAATCTCGACGAATTCAATTTTTTCATTGGGAGGTTCCGGCAGAAAAACTTTACTAACCAAGAAATGCTTTTGCTTAGCAATTGGTTGGACTGCCGTCCATTTGCTTAGTAATAATTTTTTGGGGCTTAATTGATTCATAAATAAGCCTAAAGTATTTGAGTTTTTCTTAAAGCGCCACACATTGAAACTCTTGCCCATTGCTTAAGAGTAAACCAGAAGAGGGCGTAAAAATAGATGCCGATTTCTCAATCTGAGGCG
>CANBYN010000151.1 GCA_947373615.1 Burkholderiaceae bacterium
GAAAGCTTAATATGAATGTGATCTGGAACCTGTAGAGCAAACCAATGCTCAGTATTGCTTGTTACGCCTGGAGCATAACGAAACCGCCACTCAGGATAAATTTCATATTTAATCTGATGACGCATGTCTTTGAGCGAGCCTTCTGGTAGCTCATCTACAGAGATCCCTGTCTCCTCAAAGACTTCGCGGCTTGCAGCCAATGCCAAATCCTCATGAGGTGAGTCAAGACTACCAGTAACGGACTGCCAAAAGTTAGCGCGATCAGCACGCTCTATCAATAAAACATCCCTATTTGATTTATATATAACAACTAAAACCGAAATAGGGATTTTCAAGATGGCGCTAGGTGCTGTTTCAATAAATTTATACAGCAGGAGCAGATTGACGTAAGCGGATATGTAGCTCGCGCAATTGACGCTCATCTACTGGACTAGGAGCCTGCGTAAGCAAGCATTGTGCACGTTGCGTTTTAGGGAAAGCAATTACGTCACGAATAGATTCCGCACCAGTCATCATGGTCACAATACGATCCAAGCCAAATGCAATACCTCCGTGCGGAGGAGCCCCATACTGGAGAGCATCAAGCAAGAAACCAAATTTTGCTTGAGCTTCTTCAGCGTTGATCTTTAAAGCACGGAACACTTGGCTTTGCACAGCTTCTTGGTGAATACGAACAGAACCACCACCAATTTCGCTACCGTTAAGAACCATGTCATAAGCTTTAGCCAAGCACTTACCTGGATCAGACTCTAGATATTGCATGTGCTCATCTTTAGGGCTAGTGAATGGATGATGGCAAGCAACCCAACGTGCCTCGCCTTCATCGTAATCAAACATTGGGAAGTCAACAACCCACAATGGTTTCCAGCCTTCAGTAAATAAGCCATGCTCTTTACCCCATGCAGAGTGTCCAATACGCAAACGTAAATTACCAATAGCATCGTTCACTACTTTTTCTTTATCAGCCCCAAAGAAAATGATATCGCCATCTTTTGCGCTAGTGCGCTGCAAGATGCCTTCAATAGCAGCATCATGCAAATTTTTCACAATCGGAGACTGCAAACCATTTCGACCTTCAGCAACAGAGTTCACCTTAATCCATGCCAATCCTTTGGCGCCATAGATACTCACAAATTGGGTGTAATCATCGATCTCGCTACGGCTAATCCCAGCACCACCTGGTACGCACAAACCCACAACACGACCACCTTCTTGATTGGCAGCCCCTGAGAAGACCTTAAAATCAACGTCTTTCATCAAATCAGTCAATTCGGTAAATTCAAAATTCACTCGCAAATCTGGTTTATCCGAACCAAAACGCGCCATACCCTCTGAATACGGCATGGTTGGGAAAGGATTTGGTAATTCGACATTCATGGTTTTTTTGAAAATATGACGAATCATGTTTTCAAACAAATTACGAATTTCTAACTCACTTAAAAAGGCAGTTTCACAGTCGATCTGTGTGAATTCCGGCTGACGATCAGCGCGCAAATCTTCGTCTCGGAAACACTTGGTAATTTGGTAGTAACGATCAAAACCTGCCACCATCAATAACTGCTTAAACAATTGTGGAGACTGTGGCAATGCAAAGAACTGACCATCATGAACGCGAGATGGCACTAAATAATCGCGTGCACCTTCTGGTGTGCTCTTGGTCAACATTGGTGTTTCGATATCGATAAAGCCAGCGTCATCCAAGTAGCGACGACACTCCATCGCTACGTTGTAACGCAGACGCAAATTCTTTTGCATTTGCGGGCGACGCAAATCTAATACACGATGAGTAAGACGAGTTGTCTCGGACAAGTTCTCATCATCAATCTGGAATGGGGGGGTAACAGAAGCATTCACGATCACCAAGCTATGGCAAAGAATTTCTACTTTTCCACTAACTAGATCATTGTTCTCAGTACCAGCTGGACGCGAACGCACTAGACCTTTAATCTGAATACAGAATTCACTACGAACTTGCTCTGCGAGTGCAAACATGTCAGGACGATCAGGATCACAAACTACCTGCACAAAACCTTCATGGTCACGCAAGTCAATAAAGATAACGCCTCCGTGATCGCGACGGCGGTTAACCCATCCAGATAGAGTAACTTCTTGACCAATCAGTGATTCAGTAACCTGGCCGCAGGTATGGCTTCGCATCGACATAACAATTTCCTATAAATCAAAAATGGTGTGGCAACTGCGATGCAGTTAAGCCACTATAGCTATTAGGAGGTACTGATCCCATTGAAACAATATGTTTCAATGCCTCTTCTACACTCATCTCCAATTCAATCGTTTGTGCGCGCGGCACAATCATAAAAAAACCAGAGGTGGGATTTGGGGTTGTTGGCAAAAATACATTGACGTAATCTTCGCCTAGTTTGGCAGTTACTTCTTTTGCAGGTGTACCTGTTTGAAAAGCAATTACCCATGAATCTGCATGTGGATAGCGAATGAGCAAGGCCTTACTAAAAGCTTGTCCGCTACCAGAAAATAATGTGGATGAAACTTGCTGCACGCTTGAATAAATGGAGCGTACAACTGGAATACGATTGATCTGTTTGTTCCATAGCCGAATCCACCACTGACCGGCAAAACTAATTGCTACCAAGCCAGTCAGCATGATTACAGAAACTACAATTAGAATTCCAACGCCAGGCAACTCGCGGAAATGCTGCAGATCCACCGCAGCATCATGCGGAAGCACCATGATGATGGCATGCATCACAGAACCAAAGACGCCATCGAGCAAGCCCAAGCCCCAAGCGATTACCCAAACGGTGATCGACAAAGGTGCCCAAACTAGGATGCCAGCGATAAAGTATTTTTTCATGTGTTTTGCCTAACCCGCTATTTTAGCGGGTTAGCAACCATTCAGCGAGAGACTAATAAATGCCTAGGCCAATAATCAAAATTCCGACCAAAAACCCACCAGCAAAGAGCAATGCGCCCGTAATAAGGCGACGAGTACGCCTTTCTTCTAGCAAAAGGGCTTTTAAAACCTCTAATTCGCCATTTTGGTCTTTTAATTGATAGCGTTTTTGAGCCAGACTCTCAGCAATTAAGCGAGGCAAAGTGGGTAGGATTTTGGCCCAAGTAGGCGCCTCCTCCTTAAGTCCCTCGAGCAAACCACGCCAACCCAACTGTTGGCTAACCCATTTCTCCAAGATCGGCTTGGCGGTTTTCCAAAGATCTAAGTCGGGGTCCAATTGACGCGCAAGCCCTTCCACGTTCAGCAATGTTTTTTGCAACAAAGTTAACTGTGGCTGAATTTCTACCTTAAAGCGACGAGATGTTTGAAATAGTCGCATCAGAACCAAGCCCAAGGAAATCTCTTTTAAAGGGCGATCAAAATAAGGTTCGCAAACAGAGCGTACCGCACCCTCTAATTCCTCTACGCGTGTATTCGCAGGAACCCAACCGGATTCGATATGCAATTCTGCGACCCGACGGTAATCGCGATTAAAGAAAGCTAAAAAGTTAAGAGCCAAGTAATTTTTATCAGACTCACTTAATGCACCAACAATTCCAAAATCTAAAGAGATAAAACGACCAAATGTTTCTGGCTCTAGACTAATCATGATATTCCCAGGATGCATGTCTGCATGGAAAAATCCATACTCAAATACTTGAGTAAAAAATATTTCCACACCATCCGCCGCTAGCTTTTTGAAGTCAACCCCGGCAGCGCGCAATTCTGCAGTGCGTCCAATTGAGATGCCATACATTCTTTCCATAACAATGACATTGGTATGGCATAAATCCCAATACATTTCAGGAATCATCAACTTCTTAGAATTGACAAAGTAGCGACGCAACTGACTGGCATTTGCTGCTTCACGCATGAGATCCAGTTCATCGTGCAAATACGTATCAAATTCAGCAACATTCTCGCGCGGCTTTAAACGACGACCATCCTCAGAGCTCTTTTCAATAACTTTTGCCAAGTCATACATTAAGGCCAAATCACCATTAATAACTGGCAAAATACCTGGACGCAGGACCTTAATGGCAACAGCTCGACCCTCCCATTCGGGGTGCTTATCTGTACCACGCAGAACCCCAAAATGCACCTGCGCAACAGAGGCGCTAGCTACAGGAGTTGCATCAAATTTAACAAAAACCTCTTCAATTGGTTGACCTAAGTCCTCCTCAATCAGGCGACGGGATTCTTCATTGGAGAACGGTGGAACTTGATCTTGCAATCTAGCTAATTCATTCGCAATATCTTCAGGTAATAAGTCGCGACGCGTGGAAAGCACTTGTCCAAACTTTACAAAAATAGGACCGAGTGCTTCAAGGGTTAAACGAATACGCTCACCCCTAGGTAAATGACTTCCCGGAGAGGTCCAACAAAGAATAGTCAATATACTTCGACGAATTCCAGGCCTAAGGATATCGCGCAAGAGGGGCAATAAACCATAACGCCAGGCAGTAAAGAAGATGAAACAAAGGCGAGCTATTCGACGCACGATTTAGTTAGCCTTTTGCTCTAGGTGTTGAATACGCTTTTCCACGCGTTCTACAGATTCGCGTAAGTCGCTTACTGCTAATTTATGAATCATAAAATCTCGTTTATTTAACAGCACTTGCTTTTCTTCACTCACATACTCAACAACATTACTGAGCAAATCCTTCGCTGCCGAGCGAGTCGCGGACGCGAATTTCTTACCCTGTCTCACCGCAAAATTTGCAGGGGCATCGCCCACCAAACGTGCTAGATCCTCTTCATATTCCCAGCGCAACTGACCTACAAGTCGACCCAATAATTGTGCCAAGTCTGCATCACCAGTAATTTTGACAGCTTTAAAGGCCTGCTCTCGTAAAGTGCCAGCATTTCCAGCTAAATCACTTAATGCCTTAGATGAAACTTCTAATGTAAGCGAAGGAGTTACTGCCTCTTTTAAAATGGCTAGCAACCCCTCAGAATTAATCTCAAAGCATAGATTACCTAGTGGAAGTTGCAACAAAATAGATTTACCAGCATGTCGAGC
>CANBYN010000152.1 GCA_947373615.1 Burkholderiaceae bacterium
AGCTGCAGACTCATCACTTAGTAAGTGATCTCGACTGATTTGATGCCCCACCCCACTGTCGCCTTAAAAGCCAGCATTTATGCAATGGTGGCAATGGCTTTTTTTGCTCTCAGTACAGCAGGCTCGGTAGCGCAAACCCCATCAAGTGCTGCACACGGCAAAACTACTGCTATTCCGGAAAAGAAGCCTGACGGAACTTGGGATAACTTAAAGCCTGCGCAACAGCACATTCTTGCCCCTCTCGAAAGCGATTGGGACTACATGTTGCCTGATAGCCGCAAAAAATGGATACAAGTCGCCAACATCTACCCTAAGATGAGCGCGCAAGAGCAAGAGCGATTGCAGTCTCGCATGACTAGTTGGTCTAATCTCTCCCAAAAAGATCGTCGTATCGCACGAGAAAACTATCTCGTTAGCCTCCAATTTCCAGCAGAGAAAAAAGCTGAGGCTTGGAGCGCATACCAAAAGCTAAGTGATGAGCAAAAGAAAAAATTAGCAGATATGGAAGCCAAGAAAAAGCCCACAGCCACTACTGCACCAACTCTGCAACAACATTCAATAAAAAGAGACACAACCCCGCCACCTCCTGCGCCAAGACCAAGAAGCGTGACAATTGAAAATACTAGCGCTCCTATAGCTCCCGATTCACAGTAAGCATTACCTGATTTATGTCGCCTTCTGAATTAAATGCTTTACCTTCCCCACAGTTTTGGCGTCGTGTCTCCTGCTCTTTATACGAACAACTGGTGCTCTTGGGTGTTGTTGCCATTACTTTTTTAGTCCCCAACCTAGCCTTAGGAATTTTGTTAGGCGTCTCGCTACCTAGCTGGCTTACCTTTATTTATCTCTACACGGTTCTGGGTATTTACTTTGTATGGTATTGGACCAAATCTGGTCAAACACTAGCAATGCAAACTTGGCGTGTTCGCATGATTAGCAATGGTGGCTATAACCTCAATAGACGCCAAGCCATCCGGCGCTATATCTTTGGCTCCCTCTGGCTAGCGCCTTGTATATTTTTGCAATGGGCTTTTCATTTAGAAAAATGGCAAATTATCGAAATGCTTTTCACTGTGGCTTTATTTATCTGGCCACTAAGCATCTACTTAGATCGCCGAAGTCTTCTAGTTCGCCAAAGCCTGCCAGATCGTTTTGCAGGCACGCGCTTAGTAGAATTACCGAAAAACCTAGTAACCCTCTCGTAAGCACTCAACCGCAGTTGCGCTTTGGATTTTTTTCTGAAAACGATATCCAGCAGCCAGGCTAGCCCCAACTCCAAATAACACTCCCATTATTAGCGCCTGCCAAAACGCATTAAATTCAATCTCCATCACGTAGCGACCTAATGCCCAAGCTGCAATTCCTGAGCTAAGCCCAGCCAAGATGCCAGCTAATACTCCAATAACAAGCAATTCAAACCTAGCGATATTTGCCAAGGTATTACGCGATGCACCAATGGCCTTTAATAATGCAGCATTGCGATAACGCTGATCTTGAGTCGCAGCAATTGCTGCAATCAACACCAACATTGCCGCTGCAATTGTTAATCCAAATAGAAGCCCCAATGCTGCAGATAACTTATTCAATACATCCTGAATTTGTTGCAAGGATGCAGAAACATCAACTACTGTGAGATTGGGATATATCTGGCTTATTTCAAAATCCAATGAGTTCTGGTTAGGAGCCTGATAATAAGAAGTAATCCAAGATTGCGGCATTGAATTTAATTGGGATGGAGACATGATTACAAAAAAGTTTACGCGCATAGAACCCCAATCTAACTTACGCAAAGAAGTGATTGGCGCGGTAATTTTCTCTCCCGCTACTTCAAAAGTGAGTTGATCACCCATTTTGAGCTTTAAGGTTTTCGCTATGCCCGATTCTATCGAAATCTGTGGCCTATTCCCTTCAATCCACTTCCCATCAATCAGGCGATTACCCAGCGGCATTTGATCTGTATAGGATAGATTGAACTCCCGATCAACTAAGCGTCGCGCATTCTCTTCGGAATAATCATTTGGCAAGATATCGCGCTCATTCAAAGCTATTAAACGGCCTCGCACCATGGGGTAGAAATGAGGTTCTGCAACTCCTGCATCAACGAGTGTTTTTTGAATGGCCTCTTTTTGATCTCCTTGAATATTAATCATGAAGCGATTAGGAGCATCAGCGGGAATGTTGCCCCGCCAAGTATTGAGTAAATCTTGTCGCAATAATAAGATCATTACGAGCGCCATTAATGCAATTCCCAAAGAGGTTATCTGCATCGCCGCATAGGCGGATTGTCTGCTCTGCGCAAGTATGGCAAACCGAACCGAAAAATGATTAGTTCGCAGAAAAGCTAGCAGGTATAGACAAGCCCATGAAATTGAAGCGAATAAAAGAATCGCTCCACCAAAACTAAGTCCAGTCCATAGGGCTAATTTCCAATCCTGAGCAACAATGGCAATTAGAATCGCACATGTACCAAGCGCAAAACCCATTATCCAAATTGAAGCAACTTGAATCCCATCAAACTCTTTTCGGATTAAGCGTATTGGCGATACCTTTACTAAACCCAATATAGAGGGTCCCGCAAAACCCAGTAGCAAGCACCATGAGAACAATGAACTCCATAGGGCTGGAGTTACAGAAGTAATAGGTAGATTTGCAATAAGCAGTCCACCTAAAAGCAAAACGAGGGCTTGTTGAACTAGATAACCCAAGATTGAACCAAAAAGCGCAGAGATAAAGCCAATGCAAAATAAGGTTTTGATTTGCCGTTTGAGGATATCTCCAGTGCTCGCTCCAAAACATTTGAGCACTGCACAAGCATCTGCCTGTTTCAGGGTATATCGATGAGCGGAAAGAGCAATAGCAACTGCTGTAACCATGGCCGTCATTAATGACAGAAGGGATAAAAAGCGCTCCGCTCTCTCGAGAGTTTTACGCATCATTGGCTGAGCATTCTCAAGGTTTTCAATGCGCAATCCACGTAGATGCTCGGACTCAATGAATTGAGCGGCCCACTTTTCATAGAGATGAATCTGATCATCGGCCCCAGAAAGCAATAAACGATAAGTAACCCTACTACCCAGACCAATTAGTCCGGTAGCTGGCAAATCATCGAGAGAAATCATGACTCGTGGTGCAAAATTCATGAAACCAGCGCCACGATCTAATTCTCGTTCTAATACGCCAGCAATTACAAATTGCTTTTGACCTAAGCGAATGGAATCACCAATCTGAGCATTCAAACTTGCCAACAGAGCTTGATCAACCCAAGCCGCATCATGCTTGGGCGATGATGAATTAGCACTAGTATTGGAGTCATTTCTAACTTGAAGGTTGCCGCGAAGTGGATAGAGTGAACTAACAGCCTTGATTGACGCCAGCTTGCTTAGCATACCCACAGTTGCCATGCTAGGAAATACCACTGTTTGCGCAACTTGAAGTTCTTTTGATTCTGCTTCTTGAAAAAATGGTTCCGGCAAAGGCTGATCAGCCGCGATCAATAAATCTGCGGCTAGTAGTTGGCGGGCATCAAATTCAAATGCTCTTTGCATCCGATCCGCCAAAAAACTGACGCTACTTAATGCGGTCACGGAAAGGGTTAGCGCTACAAAAAGCCAGACCAACTCTTTGGATCGAAAATCCTGCCTAAAACCGCTAATAAGTCTTGTAATAAACAGTATCAAATTGACTGAATCTGGCCGCCATCAACGCGTATGACAGTGCCAGTAATAAATGATGCATTTTGACTCGCTAAAAATGCCGCTGTATCACCATACTCTCTAGGGTCGCCATAACGACCCATCGGGATTTGTCGCAAACTAGCATTAACAACAGCCTCGTAGCTTGTGTTTTCCCGCTTTGCCCTCGCTTCATCAAGTTGACGTAAACGATCAGTTGCCACTCTACCCGGCATGATCACGTTGACGGTAACTCCTTCTGCAGCTACTTCACCTGCCAAGGTTTTTGACCATGCTAATAATGCCGCGCGCAAAGTATTCGAAATTGCCAAGTTTTTGATTGGGGCAATAGCGCCAGATGTGGTGCTGGTGATGATGCGACCCCATTTACGCTGACGCATACCAGGAAGAACACGATCAGTTATCGCAATTAAAGATAGCACCATGTCATTAAAACTTTTTTGCCATAACGCAGGATCTTGCCCTGCTGCTGTTGTTGGTGGCGGACCGCCAGTATTGTTAATAAGGATATCGATGGGACCAAGTTCATTTTCAACCTTGGTCACTAAAGCATCGATGACAGAGGCATCGGAGAGATCCCAGCTAAGGGCCAACGCAACACCGCCAGCAGCTCGAATAAGCTCAACCGAGGTTTGCAAGCCCTCAGGATTACGACCTGTCACAGCCACCTTTACACCTTCGCGCGCCAATGATACCGCCATGGCTTGGCCCAAGCCACGACTCGAAGCGATAACCAACGCCACTTTACCTTTAATTCCCAAATCCATGCCACCCCCAAACAACGTTGTAGTTTTTATTAATCTAATTGTAATTTTTGTTTTGTTACGACTTCTTTATAAACGCTGTACTCCGCTTTAATTTCCTTTGCAAAAGCATCTGGCCCATTCACATTAATCAGAGAACCAGTATCTTCAATACGCTTTTTCACCGCAGGGTCAGTCACTACTTTTTGAAGGGCGACATAGTATTTATCCACAATTTCTCTTGGCATACCAGCTGGTCCCAAAATACCGTAATACGCCATGCGATTTACCGGAGCCAAACCTACTTCAGAAAAAGTGGGTACGTTTGGCAGCTGAGCTAAACGTTTAGGGGCTGCTACAACAATTGGCACCAACTTGCCATCCTTGATAAAGGGCAATGAAGAAGGCAAGTTATCAAAAATCATAGATACCTGCCCGCCAACCGTATCAGCCAAAGCTGGACCTGCTCCGCGATATGGAATATGCACGATGAATACGCCTGTCAAGCTTTTAAATAACTCTGTCTGCAAGTGCCCAATGCCGCCTGT
>CANBYN010000153.1 GCA_947373615.1 Burkholderiaceae bacterium
GCAATCGGTAAACCTGATTCAATGGAGATGCGAGTAATGCCAGCGGCAGATTCATTTGATACGAGTTCGAAGTGGTATGTTTCGCCTCGAATGACGGCGCCTAATGCGACCAAGCCATCAAACTCACCAGTCTCGGCAAGTTTTTGTAAAGCGAATGGAATTTCAAGGGCGCCTGGGACGGTAACAAGTTTGATATCGGCTTGAGAAACCCCTAGGTTGAGTAACTCATTTATGCAAGCAGTAGCAAGGGCAACACAATGATCTTCATTAAAGCGAGCCTGCACTATGCCAATACGTAAATCTTGGCCATTCAGATCTGCCTCTAATACGCCTACCAAATCATTGTTGGAGTTTGTCATGATGAATATTTTTTCTGAATAATGATTAGGTTTGATAAGGCGTGTAGCCAGTGACTTCAAGTTTATAGCCCGATAAACTGGGGACCGGGCTTGGGTTGGCAAGCAAGTGCATTTTGCCGACACCAATATCTTTTAGAATTTGGGCGCCGATACCATAGCTTCTGAAATCAGTTTTTCGTGCCAAAGGCTTTTGAATATCATCTTTCGTTTGATTGAGCTTTTGAAACTGTGCCAACCAATCTTCATTATTTGGTGCTGCAATTCCAGTGGCATTAAGTAGGACGGCGACGCCTGTGGGGGAGGTGGAAATGTGTTGCAATGCTTGAGCCAAAGGCCAAGAATGGGTGCTGACATTTGAGTCCAAGAAGTCTAATACTGTGACCGGTTCATGAACCCGAACTACAGTCTCGATTGCTTCTGATGGTTGGCCATGCACTAAAGCGATATGCATGCAAGAGCTAGGAGTATCGCGATAAATAATGCCTTTGAACTTGCCCCAAGGGGTAATAAATTCTCGTGTGCCTTCGCGTACAACAATACTTTCATTTTGACTACGGTATTGAATTAAATCGGCAATGCTACCGATCTTGAGTTGATGTTCTTTCGCAAACTCAAGCAAATCTGGCAATCGTGCCATGCTGCCATCATCTTTCATGATTTCGCAGATCACAGAGGTAGGTGAGCAGCCAGCCATGGCCGCAAGATCACACCCGGCTTCAGTATGACCTGAGCGAATCAAGACGCCACCAGGTTGCGCCATTAAGGGGAAGATATGACCAGGTTGAACTAAATCACCTGGCTTTGCATTTGGTGCCACAGCAGTCTTAATGGTTAAAGCGCGGTCGGCTGCAGAGATGCCGGTAGTGACTCCACTAGCTGCTTCAATTGAGACGGTGAAATTAGTGCCCATCGAAGTGCCGTTGTCCCGCACCATTAATGGAAGATTGAGTTGCTGACATCGCTCTCTTGTCAGTGTCAGGCAAATCAGTCCGCGACCATGCTTGGCCATGAAATTGACGGCTTCTGCGGTAACGTGGTCCGCGGCCAAAACAAGATCCCCTTCATTTTCACGATCTTCTTCGTCAACTAGAATGACCATTCGGCCAGCGCGTAGCTCGGCAATGATTTCTTCTGTGGAGGCAAGCGTATTTGGCATAGCCCTCTATTTTAAGCTGAGGAACCTCTTGGCGTTAGCTCTTACAGTAATTTCCCCACTTTCTGACTGCAAGAGCTAGAACTGGTTGTTTTCTTGGCTGTCTAGTCCTAGGAAATTGAAGTTGTGCC
The DNA here is from genome assembly GCA_947373615.1 of Burkholderiaceae bacterium. Lineage (GTDB taxonomy): Bacteria > Pseudomonadota > Gammaproteobacteria > Burkholderiales > Burkholderiaceae > Polynucleobacter. The sequence goes on from CANBYN010000153.1 coordinate 1,644, forward strand.
AACCTCACCACCAATTCCCTTAAAAACCCATATGGCACCTCTCAGGACTTCATTTTTATTGAAGAACTTGGCGGTAAGAAGTCTAAATTGGGGTTGCGGTGGGCGTTGGTATATTTGTGATTCAGCAAGGGTATAAAGGGCTGCCATTGAATGGTTTAATAGACCCATGCACAGCGCAGTTGACCACCAATTTATGGGCGAGGCATTAGCCGAGGCTCAAAAAGCACTTTATTTAGCTAACCCTAATCCAAGGGTAGGTTGCATCATTGTTAAAGAAGACCAAATTATTGGGCGTGGTTTTACTCAAAGGGTCGGCGGTCCGCATGCGGAGGTTCAGGCTTTGGCGGATGCGAGATCTCAAGGGAATAGTGTTGAGAGATCAACAATCTATATCACGCTTGAGCCGTGTAGTCATACTGGCCGCACGCCGCCCTGTGTTGATGCTTTGATTGCAGCTCAGCCCGCTAAAGTGATTGTCGCAATGACTGATCCTAACCCATTGGTTTCGGGTAAGGGTCTGGAAAAATTAAAGGCAGCTGGAATTGAGGTGGATTGCGGTCTACTGGAGTTTGAAGCTCGGGCGCTAAATCGAGGATTTATTTCTAGAATGACTCGGCAATTGCCGTGGGTACGCATGAAGATTGCAGCAAGCTTAGATGGCAAGACTGCTTTGCCAAATGGACGCAGTCAATGGATTACGGGGTCTTTAGCAAGAGCTGATGGACATCACTGGCGTGCACAAGCCTGTGCAATCGTAACTGGAGTTGGGACCGTCAAAGAGGATGATCCCAGTCTGAATGTAAGAAGTGTGGAAACACAGCGTCAGCCTTGGCGCATCATCATTGACTCTAAATTAGAAACGCCGCTCACTGCAAGGATATTGAATAAGCCAGATTCAGAAAGTCAATCTCGTGTGATTATTGTCTGTGCAAATCTAGCCAATCAGATTGTTCAAGAAAAGGCTAAAGCCTTTAATGAGCGTGGCATTGAAGTGATGGCCATGGCCAATGAGTTTGGAAAAGTCGATTTACCAAAGTTATTTGTCTATCTCGCTAAAGAGCGAGAGATGAATGAAATTCATGTTGAGGCAGGCTTTAAGCTTAATGGATCGATGCTTAAAGAAGATTGTGTGGATGAACTATTACTGTATTACGCACCTTTTTTTATGGGTGAAGGTATTGGTATGGCCAATACTTCTGTTCTAACCTCACTAGATGCACACAAAGATTGGAAAATTATTGATCAAAAACTGTTTGAATCCGATCTACGACTCAGACTGATTAAGAATTAAAATTACCTTATGTTTACTGGAATTATTACTGCTATAGGTCACATTAAAAGTGCGCAAGAAAAAGGCGATGGTTTGCATTTGCTAGTAGAGGTGCCATCTGGTTATCTGGATGATGTTGCTCTAGGTGACAGTATTGCGATTCAGGGCGCATGTATGACTGCTACCCAATTGCAAGGCAATACTTTTACCTTAGATATTTCTCGAGAGTCACTTCATAAAACGGTTGGTCTAGATAAGATTGGCGCAGTCAATTTAGAGAAGGCTATGCGCCTTAATGATCGCTTGGGTGGCCATTTGGTGAGTGGTCATGTGGATGGTATCGGCAAGGTCGTACATTTTTCACAAGTGGTACACGATGCTTATGGTTCTTGGTTATTGCGCATCGAAGCCCCTAAAGAAATAGCGCCTTTCTTGGCCTACAAGGGATCAATTGTTGTTAATGGAGTGTCGCTTACGGTAAACAAAACCGAAGATTCTGCTAAGACCTGCATCGTAGATATCAATCTGATACCCCATACTTTGCAAAGCACCACCTTGGGACAATTGCAGCAGGGTGATACTGTCAATCTTGAAATCGATTTAATCGCGCGCTATGTGGCGCGCATACTTGAAACGACATCCAAGCAACACGTCAATTAAATTCCTATTTATTTTTTTGGTAACGAGTAGGATCGCCTAGATTTGCTTGCTTAAAGCCTATTTGTCTTAGACGACAGGATTCACATTCTCCACAGGCTTCGCCAAGATCATTGGCTTGATAGCAAGAAACAGTTTGGGAGTAGTCAACACCCATAGTGCTGCCCAGTTGAATAATCTCTGATTTGCTCAGGTTGATAATGGGGGCATGGACTCTAAAGCGATTTTCATCATTAATAGCCTCTACACCAGCCTTAGTTGCCAAGTTCGCCATAAGCTCGAAAGAAGCACCATATTCAGGACGGCAGTCTGGATAACCTGAGTAATCTACGGCATTGGCGCCATAAAAAACATCCAGACCGCCTAAGGATTCGGCCCAACCTAAAGCCAGTGATAGCAAAATCGTATTTCGGGCTGGAACGTAGGTGACGGGAATCTCTTGATCTTTGCCTGGTGTTATCGGGATCGCAATTGAAGAATCCGTTAAAGCTGAGCCACCGAAACGAGTGAGGTCTAAATTGACAACCTCATGACGAACGACACCAATTTGTTTGGCAATATGTTTTGCTGCTGCCAATTCGGACGAGTGGCGCTGACCATAACCTACTGAAAGCGCATAAGGGGAATATCCCAAGTCTTTAGCTAAAGCTAATACGGTGGTTGAATCTAAGCCGCCAGAAAATAGGATAACCGCAGGAGCACCGGGATTTCGAGGCGCCAGATTTTGAAATGCAGCAGACAGCTTAGACATAAATTACTTGGTGGCAGTTATAAGTTGTTGTGCGTCCTTAGCTGCTTCCGTATCAGGATATTTTGCAATGATCTCGCCAAATGTTTTTTTGGCCGCAGCTTTATTACCACTCTCTAGTTGTGAATTTCCTAAAGTCACCATGGCAGCAGGAACGCGTGGATGGTTTGGGAATTTTTTAATCAGACTTTGAAGTTCGCTAATTGCGCCAGCGTACTCTTTATTGGCGTACTTGCTATTGCCGCCCCAATATAAAGCGAGAGGCAAGTAGGGGCTTTTAGGGTACTTAGCGGCAAATGCAGAAAATCCTTCATCAGCCTTTTTTAGACTACCTGCTTGAAATGCTTTTAAGGCATCCTCATAGGCTTTTTTCTCAGGAGGCTGCACTATGCCAGTGACACCTTCAATCGTGACAGTGCGTGGCTCAAAATTTCCTAGGCGAGTATCTAGATCTTGGTAGTAGGTTTTCTGGCTAGAGTTAAAGTCTTCGCCTTGTTTTTCGAGTTCTTCAATCTTGCCTTTAAGCTCTGCATTTTCTGTTTTGAGCTTATCGATTTGACCTTGCAACTCAAGCTGGGTGGTGGCTAGAGACTTGCGCAAATCCAAAATGGCTTTGCGTGCCTCATCGTCAGAGAAAAGTGCCCAGGCGCTATT
>CANBYN010000154.1 GCA_947373615.1 Burkholderiaceae bacterium
ATAGGCTTTTGATCAGCCAAAGGTGTTCCTACTACAGGAACCAAATGATTAATTGGCACCGACTCTGGATAAGGGTTGAGGTTGGCTAAATTGGCTAAAAATTGAGCGCGTTGCTCGCGCGACTCACCCATTCCTACAATCCCGCCACAACACACAGACATACCCGCTGCACGAACATTAGCAATCGTGTCTAGACGATCTTGATAGCCGCGAGTGGATATAACGGAGCGATAAAAATCTTCGCTAGTATCCAGATTGTGGTTATAAAAATCGAGTCCAGCTTCTTGCAAAGCTTGGGCTTGATCGGTTTCCAGCATACCTAGGGTTGCACAAGTCTCAAGGCCTAAAGCCTTCACACCCTTAATCATGGCAGTTACTTTTTCAATATCTCGGTCTTTAGGCTCGCGCCAAGCAGCGCCCATGCAGAATCGGTTTGAACCAGCCGCTTTAGCTGCTCTAGCAGCCTCTAAAACCTCATCAAGGCCCATCAACTTTTCAGCCTTAACATCAGTGTCATACCGAGCTGCTTGAGGACAATAACCACAATCCTCAGGACAACCGCCGGTTTTAATAGACAGTAAAGTGGCCAATTCCACATCACCCTCAGGGAAATGAGCATGATGAGCCTCTTGGGCTCTAAACATTAGTTCATTAAAAGGCAGTGCAAATAAGTCTTCGATATGAGCAACGGTCCACCCACTAGATGTATCCACTTGTTTGCGCAAATCAGCGCTAGATTTGACGTGGATAAGGGGTTTTTCAGTGGTTTGGGTATCCAGCATGGGTAAATTCCAGAAAATATATCAATTCAAGGCATAAACATAACAGATAGAAGCCAGAAATTGGAAAAACTAGTGGTCAAATATCAAACATGAAGGTTATTTCTGATCCAAATCAAGTTGCACTAGTTGATCGCAGTCTAGCAGCCGTCTGGCATCCCTGCACTCAGATGAAGCATCACGAGTCTTTTCCGCTAATTGCGATCACAAAAGGCAAAGGTGCATGGCTGTATGACGAAAATGGAAACGCCCTCCTTGATTGCATTAGCTCTTGGTGGACTAATTTGTTTGGTCACTCCAATCCCCGTATTAATAATGCCATTACTCAGCAATTAGAAAAAATCGAGCATGTCATGCTTGCTGGATTTACACATCCGCCAGTTGTTGAGCTCTCTGAAAAACTCTCCGCTTTAACCAATGGAAATTTAGGACACGTCTTTTACGCATCCGATGGCGCCTCTGCAGTTGAAATTGCCTTAAAAATGAGTCACCACTTTTGGCAACTCAATGGCAAACCACAGAAAAAGAAATTTGTTTGTCTTGAGAATGGATATCACGGAGAAACGTTAGGGGCATTAGCAGTTACGGATGTTGCCATTTTTCGTGAAGCCTATGGTTCTATGCTGCAAGATGTTTACACGACATCTTCTCCTGACGCACGCAAAGCAAAATCTGGAAAAAGTGCAGAAGATGTTGTTAAGCAAGCAATTGAAGATCTAGAGCAATTGCTTAAAAAAAACCATGGCCTCATCGCTGCCATCATTGTTGAGCCATTGGTGCAGTGCGCAGGACAAATGGCAATGTATTCACCAGAGTATCTGCGTCTTGTCAGAGAGTTATGCGACCGCTACGAGGTACACCTCATTGCCGATGAAATTGCCGTCGGCTGTGGACGTAGCGGTAAGTTTTTTGCTTGTGAGCACGCCGGTATTTGGCCTGACTTTTTAACGCTTTCCAAAGGGATTAGCGGCGGATATCTGCCACTCTCCCTTTGCATGACAACCGAAAAAATCTACCGCGCTTTTTACAGTGATCAAACTCGGCACGGATTTTTACATTCACATTCATACACTGGTAATCCACTTGCGTGTGCTGCTGCTTTAGCTTGCCTAGAAATCTTTGAAACTGAAAATATTCTGGAACAAAATAAAGTTCGCTCAAAAGATTTGGAGCACGCTTTTATTTGGGCAAAAACAGATTCTCGTATCGAGCATTGGCGCCAACAAGGAATGATTTTGGCATTCGACATCAAAAATGAAAACATAAAAAAACCAAGTACTTTCGCCCGAGAAATGTTTTTACATGGTCTCACTGAGAGGGTATTAATTAGACCCATTGGCAACACGATTTATGTAATGCCGCCATATATCCTATCTCCCGAAGAGACAGCACAGATGGGAAGTGCTATACAACTCGCGCTTGAAAAGGTCTTAGCATGATAAGTACATTTCGTGCCTTGATGATGGCACAAGAGCAAATTGTCGACCTAGATCAGCAACTTCTAAAACGTAAATTGCGCATTACAGAATCTCCCTGCGATACTGAAGCAACAGTAAACGACAGACAACTCAAAGCCTTTTGTAGCAATGATTACCTTGGTCTTGCCAATCATCCTGTTTTAGTTAACGCTTTAGCTGAAGGCGCTACGCTTTATGGTGTCGGTAGTGGAGCCTCGCATTTAATAAGCGGTCACAGCATTGCACATGATTTACTTGAAAAGAGATTGGCCTCTTTTCTAGAGAAACACATTTCTCAAGCCCGGACATTATTTTTTAGCACCGGCTATTTGGCAAACCTCACTGCCATCACAGGTCTGACAAGACTCGCTCCGCGCGGTGAAACAAGCATTTACTCTGCCAAGCTAAACCATGCCTCACTTATTGATGGCGTGCGTTTAGCTAGCGCTCAAATGGATGCTGCTGTTACGCTGTTTGACCACAATGCACCAAATAAGCTAATTGATTTAATTAAATTAGAGGAAAAACCGCTAAAGCTAATCGTGACAGATGGCGTCTTTAGCATGGATGGGGATCTAGCCCCAGTAAAAGAATTGCTACAAATTGCAGAGCAATATGACGCTTTACTAGTCGTAGACGACGCCCATGGATTTGGAGTACTTGGCCAGCAAGGCCATGGGATTTTAGAGCAAGAAAATTTATATTCTGATCGACTCATTTATGTTGGCACCTTAGGTAAGGCTGCTGGCGTTAGTGGCGCCTTTATTTGTGCACAAGACCCATTTATTGAGTGGCTTATTCAAAAAGGACGCCCTTATATCTACAGCACAGCAACACCACCAGCAATTGCTCATACCTTACTAAAGAGCTTAGATCTCATTGAGAGTGAAGAAGGTATTAAGCGTCGTAACAACCTAAATAAGCTGATTACCATTTGGCAGCAAGAAATGTCTTTTGAGACATGGAAAAAAGTTCCTTCTTGCACAGCCATTCAGCCAGTCATTATGGGAAGTAATGCGAATGCCCTGATGGCGGCTACATTATTAGATCTTGCTGGCTATTGGATTCCAGCCATTCGTCCTCCCACGGTTCCCCAAGGAAGCTCCCGTTTGCGGATTACTTTTTCTGCAAACCATAGCCCTGAAGATGTACGCGAGCTAATTATCATCCTCAAGGCTATAGAACAACAAGTATCTAGAAAGCAGGCTCATGAGTAAGACTGGTGGATTTTTTATTACGGGCACAGATACCGAGGTTGGTAAAACGTTACTTAGTGGTGCCCTTATCCTAAAGCTACGCGAGCAGAAGAAGAATGTCATTGGCTTTAAACCAGTGGTTGCTGGAACTTATCAAGATCTGAATGGCGAGGTTCTAAATGAAGATTTAGAAACACTACGCATTGCCTCTCATTTAAGTCCTGGACAAATAGATTTATGTCCTTATGTCCTAGATATACCAGCGGCCCCCCATTTAGTTGCTGCACGCAAAGGTATACGTCTTGAGTTAGAGGTGATCATGAAAGCGTTTAATCAGATAAAAAATCAAGGTGATCAAGTAGTTGTAGAAGGGGTGGGGGGCTTTTTGACCCCATTAAATGATCAGCATGATTTGGGGGATGTTGCCCTTGCCATAAATCTTCCAATCATCTTAGTGGTGGGCATGAAATTAGGATGCATTAATCATGCCCTACTGACATTTGAAGCGCTCAAGGTACGCAACTTAAGAATTGCCGGTTGGATTGCCAATACCCTTTCGAATGAGATGGCTCTAATTGATGCAAATATAGAAACTTTGCAATCTAAGATTAAGGCCCCTTTTTTAGGGCTTATTCCTGCATTGCCAAAGGAGCTACAAAAGCCAAAGAATGGCCCTTACTCAGTTAAGGCTCTTGAATTTGCTGCACAGCACATTCAAGAGCCTAAAGATTAATTCAATGATTTCTCACCAATTATCCCCAGAAGTGCATTACATAAGACTTTCGGATAAGATAAAGAAATGCATTTAAATCCTGAAATCGTTGATTCCGCAGAAACCATTCAAGAAATTCGACGCAATATTCATGCACATCCTGAACTGCGTTTCGAAGAAAACCGAACTGCAGATCTAGTTGCAGAAGCCCTTTCGAGCTGGGGAATTCCCGTTTTCCGAGGAATGGGTAAAACAGGGGTTGTTGGTCGACTTGATGGTGATTTAGGTCCTGGCAAAATGATTGGATTACGCGCAGACATGGACGCGCTCCCACTGCAAGAACATAATAATTTTGCTCACACCTCTCGCACTCCTGGAAAAATGCACGCTTGTGGTCATGATGGTCACACCGCAATGCTCTTGGGTGCAGCTCTATATCTATCAAATCATCGTGACTTTAAAGGCACAGTTGTTTTTATTTTCCAACCTGCCGAAGAGGGTGGAGCGGGCGCAAATGAAATGATCAAGGATGGGCTATTCCAGCAATTTCCTTGTGATGCCGTATTTGGACTTCATAACTGGCCAGGTCTAGCAGAAGGCCATTTTGGCGTTACTTCTGGCCCCATGATGGCCTCAAGTAATACCTTTGAAATTACCATTAAAGGCAAAGGTGGTCATGCTGCTTTACCGCACAATAGCGCTGACCCAGTATTTGTTGGTGCGCAAGTTGTTCTGGCTCTACAAGGAATCATTACTCGTAACAAGCGCCCTGTTGATGCGGCTGTAAT